>JAISXJ010000054.1 GCA_031270565.1 Prevotellaceae bacterium | reverse complement strand
TGTTTACTACAATAATAAGTCGTTGTAATTGGCTCAATTAGCGTTGCTAAATCGGCGTGTGTTGTGGCTCTGCAACTGCGAATTGTTCGGCTCAAAATCACGCTTGCAATTTTTTTCGTGTCAATGTTTTTTATTTCTTTGATATGTTCAAACACAAAGTCGATTTCACTGCGAATGTGCGCAGAAAACCATTTATCTAAAAATGTTTCGTTTTTGTCTTGCCGAAGTTTTATGCCGTATTCTTTGATTAACTTTTCGTAAATCGGCAAAAACTCTTTTTCTTTTTCCGCGCCATATTTTTTCTCGTCAAATTCACCTCTTCGTAAACGATATTTATATTCAGGCACAGGGAAATGTTGATTATTAAACAAATTCAATTCCTGTAACAGCTTTTCCTCAAACTCAACTGCATTGGAATTTCCGACAAAATTCCCAAAAATCTTTGTAATGCGGTTAATTTCATTTTTCAAATCTGCAATATCATATTTTGTCACTTTGCAGTTACTTATCAGCGAATTAAACGCCGATACGTCAACGCCAACCGCATGTATGCCCAATTCACACGCCTGTACCATTGTCGTACCGCTACCCGAAAAAGGGTCAAGCACAACATCGCCTGCTTTGAAATAAGTTTCTGTTTTGAATTTATCTTTATGGTTGTCAAGAAAATATTCAACCAATTGTGGAATAAACTTGCCTTTGTATGGGTGCAAACGATGAACGTGTTTTGTGGTTTCCGCCTCTTTGTATTGCTCAAACGACAAAGCCCAATTTAAATCTTCACCCAATTTGTCTTTGAAATTCACTTCCCGTGTGCCATTGTATGAATTATAATAATTTTGCAAGTCAATTAGTGAAACTTGTGTTGCTCCGTTCTCTCCTATCTTTTTAATTCTCCCATATTGAATAAGATAGGATATATTTGAAGGCGTTACATTTTTCTTTAAATATTGTGTAGCCCAAAGGCTTGCCTCTTTTATCGTTAATAACTCGTTCATTTCAAGCATATTTTTTATGTCATCAGATTACAAAGGTACAATTTTTTCATTAATGCTTTAACTTTTCTCCCATTTGATTTACGGTCAACGCAAAAACAATACAGCCTAAAAAAACAAAATTTGTATTCAGCAGAAACAACTGCATTAAATAACCTTAGGGCTGCACCAAAAGCATTTATCTCGCTTTTGATACAGCCCCTGTTCGGTGTGAGCGCACTCAGGATGCGCCCATTGCCGTTTGGATTATTTATAGTTCTCCAATCCGACTTTAAGAAAACGTACGTACTTGTCAATGTCTTCGTCAAAGGCATAAGCGCCTGTGAGCGGTTCGCCACTGTTATTCAGCAATACGTAAAACGGCTGCGCGTTGGCGCCGAATTTGTGCCGTTGGAGATAACTGTTCTTGTCGCCAATGGTGCGGAGAGTACGCTGTTTGCCATTTTCCGTAACCTCAATGGGGGCAGGCAGAGACTTCTTGTCATCAACATAAAGCGTAATCAGGACGTAATCTTTGTTGATAATGTCCCGCACTTTGCCGTCAGTCCAGACAGCCAGCTCCATTTTGCGGCAATTGACGCATCCAAAGCCCGTAAAATCTATCATCACGGGTTTTCCCTGATTTTTGGCGTAAATCATACCGGTTTCGTAATCGTAAAATTGTGCGCGCACCTCATCGGTGTAGAGGTTGAAGTCCTGCGTGTGCATCGGTGGAGAAAAGGCGCTGATAGCTTTTAGCGGCGCTCCCCAGAGTCCGGGTATCATATACACGGCAAATGCCAGAGAAATCAACGCCATACCAAAACGCGGCACGGAGACACGTTCTATTTTATCATCGTGAGGGAAACGTATTTTTCCCAATAAATAGAATCCCAGCAACGCAAAGATTACTATCCAGAGAGCAAGGAATGTTTCGCGGTCGAGGATGCCCCAGCCATACGACAGGTCTGCAACCGAGAGGAACTTCAATGCCAGCGCCACCTCCAGAAAACCCAGAACCACTTTGACAGCATTAAGCCACGACCCTGATTTGGGCATATTCTTAAGCGCCGTCGGGAAGAAGGCAAAAAGGCTGAACGGCAAAGCCAAAGCAATGGCAAAGCCTGTCATACCAATCATCGGCGCAATCATTGACCCCGTTGTTGCCACCTCCACAAGCAGCGTTCCGATGATTGGACCCGTGCAGGAGAATGACACCAGAACCAGCGTAAATGCCATTAACAGAATACTGAGAAGCCCCGATGTTGTTTCGGCTTTTGCATTGAGTTTGCTTGTCCACGATTCGGGCAGCGTCAATTCAAATGCGCCGAAGAACGATATGGCAAAGAGCAGCAGCAGGGCAAAGAACAGCAGGTTGAAGAAAGCGTTTGTCGAAAGGCTGTTTAATGCACTTGCGCCGAAGATAAGCGTGATGGCAATACCCAAAACAAGGTAAATAATCACAATGGACAAGCCGTAAAAGATGGCGTCTTGCCGTCCTCTGCGCGTATCATTCCCGCGTTTGAGGAAAAAGCTGACCGTCATGGGGATGATAGGCCATACGCATGGCGTAAGCAGAGCCACAAAACCTCCAAGCAACCCCAGCAGGAAAACAACCCAGTACGACCGCGTCTCAACAGACCCCTGTGTATCAAAGTTACGTAACTGCTCAATAACGGGGGTATAAATATCTTTCGCTGTGTCCGTTTTGCCGGTTTTTGCCTGTGCAGTCCCAACGGGGAGAGAAGGTGTGGCGACACTGTTCTGATCCTGAACATCAGGCAGCGTTTCGGCAACAGCGGCTTTACCGGCAGCTGTGAAGAGAAAATTCGCTTCATCGCTGATGCAAGCCTCGTCGTTGCAACTCTGGTACTTCACATAGCCGCTTACGTGATAGGCAACGTCCGGCGTTACCTTGACGCGCTGCACAAACCGTGCCTTTTTGGCATACCAGTTAAGGGTTAACTCGAAAAGCGGGTCGTAGGCTTCGATTAATTCGGAAGCGCCTGTTACCTCGCCGGAGAACGTTACGCCCGATTGATTTTCAAAGACAAACCGTGTCGGCAGAGGTCCGCCTTCGGGCATTGCCATACCGTAGAGATGCCAGCCGGCTTCAATGGTGGCATCAAAGTGTAATTCTATGGTTTGCGCATCAACTTTTTGGGTCGAAAACTTCCATTTAACAGGCTCTATAATCTGAGCTTCACACATCATTGCGGTGCAAATCAAGCCCGCAATCAAAACATATTTTCTTATACAAAACATTGCTTATTAGATTAATAATTAATAATTAGCTCCTTCCAATTCCCCTCTGCGTTCCGTTCCTCCATTTTGGTAGGGCAAGAGGGGGTTGGAGGAGAGGTCTTAATTTGGCGTTACCCAGCGCACGTAACAGAAGTCCATGCGATGGGGCAGGTCGGCGTTTTTGGGGAACATTCGGAACGCATACTTAAATGTGCCGCCCTGTTTAAATTCAAAATTCAGTTGCAGATAGAGTTTTGAGCCTTCGCGCTTCATCAGGTTAAACTCCGTTACTTCCGCAATGTGTAACTTACCCTTTTCGTCGGTCTGCACCACCACGATTTCCAAGCCAATGCTGTTATCATTCAACTGATGCGTATCTATAACCGCTTCAGCACAACAGGATTCTCCGCGTTCTATCGAATTGTTGCCGGATTTCGTTATCACAAGGCTCTCCACCTGAATTGCATTCCAACAGTGCGCCATGTGGGTTTTCCATGTAACAATCTCTTTTATTTTTGCAAAATTGTTGGCTCTCAACTCTTCACCGCGCCGTCCGAGCGGCAGGTAGAAACGGCTGATGTAGTCGTCAATCATACGTTTGGTAGTGAAGCGCGGCGTAATTTCCGCAATTGACTTCTTAATGGTGTGTATCCAGCCGGACGAATAACCCTTGCCGTTTTTAGCAAAGAAGAGAGGAATGATTTCCTGTTCGAGGGTGCTGTATATCGTAGCGGCGTCAAGCTGGTCTTGGTGTTCCTGATTTTCATAGGTATGTTTATCGGTGAGCGCCCATCCGGCGCCCGGCACATACCCTTCGAGCCACCATCCGTCAAGGACGGAGAAATTGAGCACGCCGTTCATCTGGGCTTTCTCACCCGACGTGCCCGACGCCTCAAGCGGACGGGTTGGTGTATTAAGCCAGACATCCACGCCGGAGATGAGGCGTTTGGCTAAACGCATATCGTAGTTTTCCAGAAAAATAATCTTTCCGAGAAATTGCGGCATACGCGAAATTTCAACAATCCGCTTAATCAGCGCTTGTCCGCCGCCGTCCGCAGGATGCGCTTTGCCCGCAAAGAGGAACTGCACCGGACATTTGGGCGAATTGACAATACGTTCCAGCCGCTCAAGGTCGGTAAACAGTAGATGCGCCCGTTTGTAGGTGGCAAAACGCCTTCCGAAGCCAATGATTAAGGCGTTTGAATCGATGCGTTCCAAAACGGATACTATCTTTGAGGGATCCTGCTGCGTTTTCAGCCACCGTTCCGAGAATTGTGTGCGGATGTATTCTATCAGCTTATTTTTTAAGTCGGTGCGGATTTTCCATATCTCCTCATCGGGAACGGCATGAATATCGTCCCAGATTTCTTTGTTTGACTGGTCGGCATAGAATTTTTTGCCGAAAGTTTTTTCATAAAGGGCTTTCCATTCGGAGGTCGCCCACGTAGGCAGGTGTACGCCGTTGGTAACGTAGCTGACGTGCAACTCTTCGGGGAAATAGCCTCTCCATATCGGGCTGAACATATTCTGCGACACCTTTCCGTGCAGCCAGCTCACGCCGTTCACAAATTGACATGTATTGCAGGCAAGGACACTCATAGAGAATTTCTCGTTGCTGCCGGGGTGTTCCCGTCCAAGATCTATCAGTTCCGACCATGTGATACCCAGTTTGTCGGCATAACCGGTCATATATTTTCCGAACAGCTGTTCGTCGAAACTGTCATGTCCGGCAGGCACGGGCGTATGCACCGTGTAGAGCGACGAGGCGCGTACCGCTTCAAGCGCTTCGCTGATGTGCAGATGATTTTGCTGTACATAGTCGGCAAGTCGCTGAATGTTAATCAGGGCAGCGTGTCCTTCGTTGCAGTGGTAAACCGTTTGGGAGATGCCCAGTTTTTGCAACATCAGCATGCCGCCGATGCCCAGCAGGATTTCCTGTTTGAGACGGTTCTCCCAGTCTCCGCCATAGAGTTGATGTGTGATGGAGCGGTCATATTCATTATTCTGGTCAATATCCGTATCCAGCAGATAGAGCGACACCCGTCCCACAGCCACTTTCCAGACAGCGGCATAGACCGTGCGGTCGGGATAGGGCGTTTCCACCAGCAGCGGATTGCCGTTTTCGTCCATTATCTGCGTAATGGGTAAGCGGTTGAACGTTTGCGCCTCATAGTTGGCGATTTGCTGTCCATCGACCGAGAGTGTCTGAGTAAAATAACCGTAGCGGTAGAGAAATCCGACCGCCACCATATTCACATTTGAATCGGAAGCTTCTTTCAGATAGTCGCCTGCCAGTATGCCAAGTCCGCCCGAATAGATTTTAAGATGGTCTGTCAAACCATATTCCATACTGAAATAGGCTATTGACGGCACATCTTCACGCGGCGAGGCGGACAGATAGTCTTTAAATTCCTTGTAAACGACGTCCACCTGTGCTAAAAACAGCGTGTCCTTAGCCAGTTCCGCCAGACGCGATGCTTTGACGTGTTCTAAAACAGCTGCAGGGTTGTGGCTATAGTCGTGCCATACCTGCGGGTCGATGGATTTGAACAGCGCTTTTGCGTTGACGTTCCACACCCACCATAGATTATGCGCGATTTCCTGTAACGGTTCCAAAACAGCAGGTAACTTGTTTGTTACCATTATTTCGTTCCAGACAGGATCGTTTGCCTGATTTACTTTTATTTCCATTAAAATATTACTGATTTTTTGTTTTGAAAAATGTTATCTGTTTTTACTTAAAGCGAAGTGATAAGCTTTTCGGTAAGCAATAAAAAAATGTTCCCACGTAGCCTTCAATACGGTTTTTTGCGCTTTTGTGCCAAGGCGGGTAACCTGGTCTGAGTTGTAGCGCTCAAGAAATTTACCAATCTGTCGGATAATCTCATCGACCGTCTCTTCGTAATTATCATCGGAACGTTCCACCACGCTAATACCCTGTTCTATATCCTGCGGCGTATCGGATATCCACTGTCCGAAGCCCGAAAGGCTGGTTGTGATGGTGGGTACGTGAAAGGCGGCGCTTTCCATAGGCGTATAGCCCCACGGTTCATAATAGGAAGGATAGATAGTCAGGTCGAGAGCCGTCAGCATATCGTAATAGGAGAGATACAGAGGCGGATTTTCTTTCGACAGGTAAGTGGGGATAAAGAATATTTTGACGGGGTCTTCGGCTTTGTTCTCAAAACCGTGCCGGCGCAACGCCTGAACGATTGGGTCATTGTCTTCATCCATTAACGGGTATAGTGTGTAGGGATTGTGCATTTTATTTTTTTGTTCGGAACAGGTGTCAGGAGCGGGCGTCCACGCGGGTACAGTGATTAGCGCCACAAATTTGTTGAGGCCGGTGTATGTGCGCAAACGGCTCATCACATCAATAAACATGTCGATACCCTTGTTGGCGTATTCGTAACGTCCCGATGTGCCGATATAGATAACATTATCGGGAAGCGTGTAATTGAGAAAACCGTCTAAGATTTTCCGTATTTTTATCTGGATACTCCGACGTTTTCTGGCGGCTTGTGTTCCGTGTTTGAAGATATTATTACTGTTAAAACCGTTCGGGGTGATAATGTCGGCAGTGCGTCCGAGAAACTGAATACATTCTTTGTTGGTAACGGCGCTGACGGTGGTGAAGCAGTCGGCTTGCAGGGCGGCAGCTTTTTCCACCGAATGTTTGGCGACAACATTCAACTCTTGCGCCATCCGGTCGCCGTTATAGGCGGAGAAATACTTGTAGAGCAGCTTACCGTTTCCGGCGATGGAACGCCCGACGGTTGTGGCGTGCGTCGTGAAAAGCGTACTGATTTCGGGAAGAGCTATTTTGAGATAGAGCAGTCCGAAGCCTGTCATCCATTCGTTGAAGTGCGCTACTGCCTTTTGGGGCTGCCATTGATGAAAACAGAGAAAACTCTCCACCACTTTTCCTGCGGCGTAACCGAAGAGACTTGACGTGTCATAATCGTCGTATGCGTGCAGCGAATCCACTCCGAAGCGTTCCCAAAACTGTTGATAGATGGCATTTTTCCGGTCTGCAAAGGATGTAATATCGACGAGTATAGCGAAAGGTGTTCCCTCAACTTGCCAGCGTCCGACACGTACCTTTAAACCGTCCGTTGCGGCAGCGAGTACCCAGTCGGCGAAATCGTCCGACGGGATAAAATCGGGCGATTCTTCGGTTTGCCACAGGTCAGGACCAATAAAAAAAACGCGGTCGGGAGCGGCTTGCTGCATGATGTACGCCCGTGTAGAGAGTACCGTATAAATGCCGCCTACCTTGTTGCACACCTCCCAACTGGTTTCAAAAATGTATTCGGGAAACTTCAGTGTATCCATTTATGTGTTGAAAATTTTTATTGTAAGAAAAACGATGCAAAGATACGCCTTTTTTTTAGTTTTTAGTTAGTAGAGTGTAGTTTTTAGTTGTCAGTTTTTAGAGTGTAGAGTTTAGTTTTTTGCCCGTTAGGGCATAAATATCAATAGAAAACCAGAACACAGATGACACAGATTTAACAGATAAACGCCAGATTTTTATCTGTGAAAATCGTGTCTAATCTGCGTTATCAGTGTTCAAAAAGAAAAAATCATTATCTTGAGCATCCTGTTAATCCTGTGAAAAATAGGGCTGTTTTTTAAAAGTAATTTAGCCACGAAACAGCGTTCGGCGTAGCCAATACACGAATACAACGTTCGGCGTAGCCAATAACTACACTCTAAACTCTAAAAACTAAACTCTAAAAAAATATTATTCACTATTCGTTATTCACTAAAAAAGTATTACTTTTGCCCCGTTATTGTTCACATCTAAAATCAATACAAAAAAGATGCTTACATCTGGGGTTCTATATTCACCATTTTTTCAGATTAGACGGTTTAACCGGCTAAAAGTAAGTTCGTTACAAAAGCCCCCCCCCGCATTCAGCTTAACTCCTTGTATTCAAGGGCTTATCATTTATTAAAGACTTTTCGATTTACACTTAACAGCGCGAAGTTTTTTTGCGTCTTTTCGCCATGTACATATATAACGGCAATCTTCCGGAAGCTTCGGAGGTGTTGCCGCTGTCTGTTTTATAACACAGAGTTACACGGAGAACTCACAGAGAGACACAGAGAAATAAAAGCAAAACAACGATTATTATTTGATTTACAATTTAAATATTACTGTTATGAAAACTAATCTTTTTCTTTTCGCTGCACTCACAGCAGCATTTTTCAGCGTCGCTTCTTTTTCTGTGGCGCAGGTAACCATTGGCGGCGGCGACCAGCCCGCAGCAGGAGCTGTACTGGACTTGAACAGCACGACCAAAGGCGGGTTGGCGCTCTCAAATGTGAA
>JAISXJ010000134.1 GCA_031270565.1 Prevotellaceae bacterium | reverse complement strand
TACGAATTACGAATTGAGAAACAACTAAACTCTAAACTCTAAACTCTAAAAAAATATTATTCACTATTCGTTATTAACTATTCACTGCCAACTATGCCGAGTCGCGCAAAACGACTAATTTTAATGAACGTTTCATTCTAAGAACGGGATATTTCCAAAACCTCCATTGCCTGAATGTTTTTGGCATCAATTTCAAATCGCAGGAGAGTACGTACGGTGTGAAACCCAAACTGTCCGGCGGCGCCGGGATTTACACAGAGCATCTGCCGTGTCCAGTCGAACATGATTTTGAGAATATGCGAATGTCCGCAAATGAAAAGGTTCGGTTTTTCGGCTAAAAGACGAGTGGCGGCGCGGGGGTCATAACGGTTCGGATACCCGCCAATATGTGTCATCAGTATTTTCACCTCTTCGCAGTCGAATGACAGAAATTCGGGAAACATTCTGCGCAGTTCATACCCGTCAATATTTCCATAGACGGCTCTCAAGGGGCGAAATGCCGACAGTTGCTCGGCAACAGCCACCGAACCGATGTCGCCTGCGTGCCAGATTTCATCACAAGGCTCGAAAAAGTTCATTATACGGGCGTCAAGCCAGCCGTGTGTGTCGGAAAGGAGTCCAATCTTTTTCATAGTTTGGCGGACTGATTACGGCTTTTCTGCTGCCGGTAACGTTCCAGACTTTCTGGTGTTGTGCGCCAGCGACGGTGCATCCAGACCCACTGAGTAGGCGTTTGGGCGATAAACTGTTCCATAGCGGTGGTTTGCCGTTGCGTATTGCTGACTAAATCGGCTTCGCGGTTGCCTGTGTCCACTAACGGTAGTTCGGGCAAGATGTCAAAACAAAAGGAGGCTACCCCGTTGCGTGTCATAGCCATTGGCACTACGGCGGCGCCGGTCTCCATAGCCAGCCGCGCCGCGCCAAGAGGCGTATATGCCTGATGTCCGAAAAAATCAACAAAACAGCCTTTTACCTTGGTGTCCTGGTCTATCATCAGAATAATACAGTCGCCTTGCCGTAACGATTCCACCAGTTTTTGGTACGAGTTTTCCCGAGAAAAATTATACATGCCTCGCCTTGCTCTGAACCAAACCATCGTACGCTGTATGCACCAACTTTTGATGGCTTTGCTTGCCGCTTTTGTTGGAAAACCTAACATTCCGGGCGTAACCGCCGACAATTCCCACGCACTCAAATGCGGAATCAGGCAAATCACGCCACGCTGCCGGTCAAATGCCTCTTGCAAATGATTTTCTCCTCTCACCGTTACCATTTTGAAGAATCGTTGCGGACGATTGACAAGAACGGTGGCAAAGAAATCAATAAACGCACCGGCGACATTGTGAAAAACCTCCTGCGCCATTCTCTCAATCTGTTCAGGTGTACGGGAATTTCCGTAAGCTAACGTTAAATTGTCAAGCGCGTACAGGCGTGCCTTTTTGCCGTACCGGTAATAGAGTTTGCCGCAACAGGCAATCAATCCGCCACGCCACGCTTTGGGAAGGAGCCATAAAAACAGAAGCATGCCCCACAGAAAAGGGTAAGCGAGCGTCAATACGATTTCTCGCCGGATGTTGTGCAGGGTTGTTTTGTTCATAATATATTTTTTTCGGAGACATTAATTATAGACCGTAATATTGCCGGTACTGTACGACCAGTTGACGGCATACTGTTTCAACGGGAAACGCGCTATGCCACTCACTGCAAAGCCTGTTCCGTAGCCGATGTTAAACACCGTTTGACAGACGCTGCAACGCGCCTGTCCCACATTGTCGGGGATGAGGCGTACGGTGGGCGAGGCTTCGTGCGGACAAGACAGGTCGAAAGCACACATGGCATCCTCAAATGTGCGAATGATTATAATGCCGCCGTAGCCGAGAGCCTGATTGATATTAGTCGGCTCAATAAACTCTTTGTATCCTCCAAGTGCATTGAGTTCGGGCGCATCTCGCGTAATATTTATATCAAGATAAACAGGCACATCGGGAATGGGATGCTTGCCGACACCGTTACAGCCTGTTCCAAGCAGCATTATAACGATACATATTTCTATAAAAAACAGTTTATTATTCATAGTGGTTGGGGAAATAAAAAGATTACAGCCATGCTACCGCCTTTTCGAGCGCCACTCCGCGAGACCCCTTAATCAGTATCGCGCTGTCGGTTATGGGATGTGTCTGAAGAAACTGCTGCAACGTTTCCACGTCGGGGAAAGTGTGAAAGGGAGCGCCGGCTACCGAAGCAAACGCTTCTCCAACCAGATAGACCCTCTCAAAATTCAGTTGACGTATCAGCGCCGCTATGGTGTTGTGTTTCTCCTCACTCTGTATGCCAAGTTCGAGCATTTCGCCGAGTATTAATGTTTTATTAGTAACCGGCATCGTTTTAAAACTGCGAATAGCCGCCTCCATACTTGCCGGATTGGCGTTATAGGCATCCAGATAGAGCGTATTGGTGGCGGTTTTCAGACAGGCGGAACGATTGTTTTGGGGAATATACGACTCAATGCGCCGACAGATGGTTTGCGGGTCAATACCGAAATAAAGCCCCACGGCGATGGCTGCAAGCACATTTTCGGCATTATGACTGCCCCAGAAGTGGGTATGAACTGTCTCGCCGCTAACGTTGAAGCGTGCGGAATGCCACGACAGCGTAATAAACGGCGCATCGCTGACGATTTGTCCGCTGACATCTGCCTGTTCACGGCGCTGTCCGTAGGTTATTTCACGGATACCGGAGGAAATGCCTGCCAGATGTCTGTTATCGGCATTACGAAAAATATTCCCCTGATGTTGCCGGATATAACGATAGAGCGCTCCTTTGGCTTCAAGCACGCCGTCGAGTGAGCCGAATCCTTCGAGATGCGCCTCGCCAACATTGGTGATGATGCCGAAATCGGGAGCGACTATTTCACACAAATCCGCAATTTCGCGGAGATGATTTGCCCCCATCTCCACCACTGCAGCCTGATGGTCGGCTGTCAGACGCAGCAACGTGAGCGGAACGCCGATATGATTATTTTTGTTCCCTTCCGTATAAAGGGTGGTGAACGTGCCGGACAGGACGGCGGCAATCAACTCTTTGGTTGTGGTTTTGCCGTTTGTTCCGGTGATGCCGATGACAGGGATTGCCATTTGTTGACGATGATGCGCCGCTAACTGCTGCAACGCTGTCAGGACGTCATCGACTAAAAGATAGCGTTCATCTACGGCATATTTTTTCTCATCAACGATGGCAAAGGAGGCGCCTGCTGATAGCGCGGCGGCAGCATAGCGATTGCCATTATCGTGATGACTTTTCAGTGCAAAAAAAAGCGATTGTGGTACGCTTTCGCGACTGTCCGTAACAACTGTCGAACAGCGCTGATAGCAGGCATAAAGGGTTGAAATATCCATTTCGGTATAATATAGGGAAGAATTGCTGCAAAGGTAGTTCTTTTAGTTTATAGTTTTTAGAGTGTAGTTGTTAGTGAATAGTGAATAACGAATAGTGAATAACGAATAGTGAATAATTTTTTTTCTGGCTTGTGCCGAGCGAGAGTCAATGTTATGCTGTCCTGAAGGGACATTATTTTCATAACCGCAGGTCATCGACCTGCGGAAAACGACGCCCTCCTATCCACTGCCTGACAAGGCAGGACTTTTTATCACTTGTCGCACCTTTCAGGTGCAGGTTCGCGAGGCGACTTTTTCCGCAAACTGCGCTATCG
>JAISXJ010000118.1 GCA_031270565.1 Prevotellaceae bacterium | reverse complement strand
AACAGGCGCTGGCAGGCGCTATGGTCTGGAATACGAATGACGAATTCCCAATGAATGGCGACGGAATCTACCTCTGGGATGGCAGCAAATGGAATTATATCGGCGGCAGCGACGGCGTCGATACCTATGTCCCTACAGGCGACGGCAGTATGTTTACCGGTAAGCTCTGCTTTGACATTGCCACCGGCAATAGCGGCATAAACGGTTGCAGCACGACAGATGCCCGTCAGAAGACCGTGTTTACTGACCGCACGTCTCAGGACGGCGTTTATGCGGCTCCCTATTCCGGCGTGCAGGTTTACACCTTTACACCCTCGTCAGCGGTAAGCAATGTTCGCTTTGGTTTCACCGAAGTTGTCGGCGCCGGAAAGATTGTGGAAAGAATTGTGCCGTCTACTGATTATAGCGGTAACGGTATCAGCTCTGCCTGCAAGGTAACGGTAAATTACAAATCGTCGCTGCAAAACGACCTGTCAGGTCTTACCCGCGACATAGGCTTAAAACTCAAACTGTATGTCATTTATAATGACGGCGACGCCGACAGAGTCATTGAACTGAACACATTTCTTCAGGACTGTGCCTGCTGTGACGCCAAGGTGTCAACCACCAAGTGGCTGAACTTTATGTGCCACAACCTTGGCGCTGATATGTCTTCCAATCCGTTTACGCCTTTGGCGGCAAATCATGGCGCAAAATACCAGTTTGGCGTAAAAGATGCGGTGTTAAGTCAGGCTACCGACCAAGCAAATACCGGCGCTGTTGCCGGCTGGAATGGTAGTGTTACGGGCAGTTCCACCGGCTGGCTTGTTGAAAACAATCCCTGTCCCCCCGGCTGGCGGCTTCCTACCAAAGAAGAATGGGCTGGCGTGCTCGCGAATAATACTATTACCCGTACTAACAACGGCGGATCTTCATGGGCTAGTAGTTACGGGAGCTGGAGTACGAATACTTTCGGAAACGCCATTAAATTTGGCGTTGCTCTGGTTTTGCCTACTGTCGATTACAGGCTCTACAACAACGGAGATCTGAATAATCGTAGCAACTACGGCTACTATTGGAGTAGTACTGCTGAAGATACTGTCAGTGGTTACGATATGTACTTCACCTGGAATGGCACCACCACGGCAAACCAGAATCGCTCCTACGGTATGGCGGTACGTTGCGTGGCGGAATAATTGTCCTGAACTATGATTTGAATGATTAAAGAATCAAAGTTCAAGACAGCAAACACAAAGCCCCGCGAGGGGCTTTGTGTTGTTCACTATTCGTTATTCACTAACAAATATACTCAAAGCCGCAATAAGGGATAAGCGCTTGGGGCATGCGGATACCTTGCGGGGTTTGATTGTTTTCAAGCAGAGCGGCAACAATGCGCGGTAATGCCAGTGCACTGCCATTAAGGGTGTGGCAAAGTTGAATCTTCCCATCTACGCCCCTGTAGCGGCATTGAAGACGATTCGCCTGATAGCTCTCGAAATTTGATACCGAACTAACCTCCAGCCACCGCTTCTGAACAGCCGAAAATACTTCAAAATCGAATGTTATTGCCGAAGTAAACGACATATCTCCCGCGCAAAGACGCAGAATGCGATAGGGAAGCTCCAGCTTGACGACCAGATGTTCTACGTGTGCAATCATTTCGTCAAGACTTTGGCTGGCATGTTCGGGCGTATCAATACGCACAATCTCTACCTTGTTGAACTGATGCAAACGGTTCAGACCGCGCACATCCTTGCCGTATGATCCGGCTTCACGCCGGAAGCACGCGGAATACGCGCAGTTTTTAACCGGCAAATCTTTTTCATTCAACAGGACATCACGGTAGATATTTGTTACGGGGACTTCTGCCGTAGGTATCAGATACAAATCATCTATCTGTGCATGATACATTTGCCCCTCTTTATCAGGCAATTGCCCTGTCCCGTAGCCGGAAGCGGCATTCACCACGTATGGCGGCTCAATCTCAAGATAACCGGCTTCACGTGCCTCGTCAAGAAAAAAGTTAATCAAGGCTCTTTGCAGCCGTGCACCGTTACCCTTGTAAACGGGAAACCCTGCACCGGTAATCTTTACGCCAAGTTCAAAGTCAATCAGGTCGTACTTCTTTGCCAAATCCCAGTGGGGCAACGCCTCCGGCGGCAGTTCCGCGAGTACGCCTCCTTGTCGCTCTATTTTGTTGTCCTCAGCCGTACGCCCGTCCGGAACGGCGTCCAACGGCAGGTTGGGGATTTGCAGAAGCAGGTTGCGGATCTCTTCCGCAATGGTATCCTGTGCCACCGAAAGTTCCTTTGAGACCGTCTTGAAGTGTGCAGTTTGGGCTTTAGCGGCTTCTGCTTCAGCAGATTTACCCGACTGCATCAATTGTCCAATTGTTTTGGATATTTGATTGATGGCTGCCAGATTTGCATCTGATTTTTGTTGAACAGTACGCCGTTCAACATCCAGCGCAATCACGCGATCAATAAGCGTGGCGGCATCGGCAACGTATTTTCTCTCCAGACGACGAATAACTTCGTCGCGATTTTCTGTGATAAATTTAAGAGTTAACATAGTTTATAATGATTTTAATAATTCGGGACGCAATATTTTGGTGCGTTCGATAGCCTGTTCGTGTTCCCACTCCATTATTCTGCGTTCGTCGCCGGAGAGGAGTATCTGCGGCACACTCCAGCCATTGAAAGTGGCAGGACGTGTATAAATGGGCGGAGCAAGGATATGATCCTGAAATGAATCAGAGAGCGCCGACTGCTCATCGCCGATAGCTCCGGGCAGCAGTCTGACAATGGCATCGGTGATGATAGCTGCAGGCAATTCACCGCCCGTCAACACATAATCGCCAACAGAAATTTCCCTTGTAATAAGGTGTTCCCTCACACGATGATCAACTCCCTTGTAATGCCCGCAGAGAATAAGAATATTCCCACAAAGCGATAACCGATTGGCTAACGGTTGTGTAAGATGTTCGCCGTCAGGGGAGGTGAAAATGATTTCGTCGTAAGTGCGTTCACTTTTAAGTTCTTCAATGGCGCGAAAAACCGGCTCAATCTGCATCACCATTCCCGACGAAAAGCCAAATGCATAGTCATCAACAGAGTGATGCCGCATATCACTTGACCACCGCCGCAGGTTGTGCACCACAATCTCCGCCAGCCCCTTCTCTTTTGCCCGTTTGACAATAGAGTGATTCAATGGACTGTCCAACAGTTCGGGAAGCACGGTAAGAATATCAATGCGCATAACGTTTGGCGTTCTTTTACAGTTCTTTTATGGATAACGCTCCGGATGGACACGTGGCTACTACAGTTCTGATTTCTGCTGATGACGCCTGCTCCAGCCGCACCCATGGGCGTTCTCTCGGACGAAATACCTGTGGCAGATAACGAGCGCAATTACCCGCATGAAAACATAAATCCGATTGCCAGACAACTGTAATCTCACCGTTGCTGTACTCTTTGATAAGATTTGCTTGATTCATTGTGTAAGTCTATTCAAGTAAAAAATACATAAAACCTGATTTTCAACCGACGTTTCTCCGCAAGAATGATCTGTTAACCAACATGAAAATGTTCCGTGATTGAAGCGACAAAGGTAAGTTTTTTATTTGTTTAGACGTGCAGGCAGGCATCAAGAATCCAGTACCAAGAGCGGAGGGTAAACATCGTGTAAACAAAACAAAAGCCTCCAGTGATGGGTGCTTTTTTAAGTTATCAGTTTTATGTGTTTGAAAATTTGTTTTTTCTTTTCGCCAACACCTTGTTTGGTTTAGGTTAAACCGCTAAACTAAACAAGGTTGCCTAAACTAAACCGTTTTTTTCACCTAAAAATAGTGTAACCAGGTCAGTTGCTTCGCTCAGACTATTGATGTCATACGCCAAATCACGCACGCCGTCAATAATTACCAATCCTAAACCGTCTGTGTGATAAATCGCTTCTTCAATAATGCCGAGCCGTATTTTGAGGCTGAACTTCCGTAAGGACAAAAATTCTAATGTTTGGGGCTGTTTGTCGGTTGGCAAGTTCGCTAACTGCAAAATCCGCTTTAAAACCCTTTGACAATGGAATTTACTTTGCTCGGTATCTGCATACAGGATTTTTCTTTTTGTTAAAGCAGATGCTACAATGGCGCAGATATTAAATGTTTTCTTACTCTTTGCCTTGCCTGTTGAAGCAGAGAAATTACCCAAAGCGCCGACAATAGAATCACCTACCCGCAGGATTACAGGCGGAGCGGTAAATTCGTCTGTAACTTTCAAGCAGGCGTTTTGCCAAAGCTCGGCAAAAGTGAGAGGCTGGGTTTCTTGCGAGGCTTTCATTGCTTATCACTCCCACCTGTTTTGTGTCCTGCCAACTCCAAAGCAAGTTCGGCATCGACAATAATTTTACGCCCGATTTGAGTAATGGCTTGGTCTATTTTTCCGCTTTTCTTAATGCGGTGAGCGGTAGACATACTGCATCCAAAGAGTTGAGTAATATCAAGTATCCCATAAACATACCTTTTGCTTGGATTATCAACCGCCTTTTGTTTTCCATTTTGTTGCAGGAAAAGAAACTCCTCGCCTGTCATTTGTCCAATGGATTTTTCTTTTAATTCAGAGATATTCATTGACTGTCATTTTTTGCCTGCAAAGATACGACGTTTGATTATAATAATCTAATATACAGATGTTTATATCCGAAGTTGTCTATGATTTGGCGCAAATTGTCCGGGTATTGGGAAAGAAATTTTTTGAGCGTGTATTTTGTCCGAGAGGGACTTGTTTTTGGCTTGATTAATGGACAAAAAAGAATTTGCAGGTTGTTATTTCAGAAAAATGTTGTATTTTGTGGCGTAGTTTTATGCAGACAAAGGCAAGTCAAAGTCGGTCAAATCTGACTTCTTAAACCGCCCCAAGTCGTACCCTGCAAAACTAAAACAAAAGATAACTATCTGAATTAAAGAGTTTTTATACACCTCTTTCAAAATTCCGTAAAGTTTTTTTAGGACGACACATATTGCTTTGTTTACGGACAATCGGAGGCAAAGATAATTGTTTTTTATAAACAAAAAATATTTGTTTTGGTTAATTTTTTTGAGACAGCCTCGTTTCCATGATCTCTAAATATGAAATCTTTTTCTTAATTTTGCATTTCGTAAGAACCGGAAAAGTCAGAATGACAGAAAGAAAAAAACAATGATTAATAGCTTTATCTATAATAAAATACTTGAATACTTTCCTTTCGAGCCTACAGGCGAACAGTCGAAGGCGCTTGAGGCGCTGTCGAACTTTATTGTTTCGCCCCGGAAAGATATGATTTTGCTTTTCAAGGGATATGCCGGAACAGGTAAAACGACAATGCTTGGCGCTACCGTGAAGGCGGTTAATTTGCTCAAACAAAAGACTGTACTTTTGGCGCCGACAGGCAGGGCGGCAAAAGTATTTTCGGAATACGCCGAACATAATGCCTGTACCATACATAAAAAAATTTACCGCAAGAAAAGTTTTTCCGATGATTTCAGAGGATTCGTCCTCTTGGAAAATCTTCACAAAGACACGCTTTTCATCGTCGACGAAGCTTCAATGATTTCAAACGAGCCTGCCGAAATAAATGTTTTCGGAAGCGGGCATTTGCTCGATGATTTGATTAAATACGTTTATTCCGGTGAAAACTGCAAGGCGATTCTTCTGGGAGATACAGCTCAGCTGCCTCCCGTTTCGCTCAATGAAAGTCCGGCGTTAAACGCCCGATATCTGGAGAGGTACAATTTGCAGGTTACCGAAATTGAATTGACGCAAGTCGTCAGGCAATCACAGGATTCAGGGATATTGCTCAATGCGACAAACATCCGCGATGCCCTCAGAAACGGGAAAATCGGCATGTATCCGAATATTTGTACCGAAAACTATCCTGATGTGAAAAAAATACGCGGAGACGAGTTGATTGAAGAGATTTCGTCGTCTTACGGCAAAACGGGAATCGACGACACGATGGTAATTTGCCGCTCCAATAAAAATGCCAACATATATAATAATGGCATAAGAAACAGGATTTTATATCGTGAAGAAGAAATTTCGTCGGGCGACAGGCTGATGGTTGTAAAAAACAATTATTATTGGCCGGATACCGGAAATGACAGTGATTTCATTGCCAATGGCGAAACAGTCAGGGTATTGCGGGTTCGCAGGATGGAAGAAATGTATGGTTTCCGGTTTTGCAACGTATGGGTGGCTTTTGAAGATTATGGCACGGAAACGGAACTGAAAATAATGCTTGATGCGCTTTCAAGCGAATCACCCGCACTGACCAGAGAGCAGAACAGCAGCCTGTTTGCTGCCGTAAACGAAAACTATGCCCACATACAGAACAAGCGCGAGCGAATGAAAAAAATAAAGAATGACCCGTATTTCAACGCTTTACAGGTGAAATATGCTTATGCCGTTACATGTCATAAGGCACAGGGCGGGCAATGGAGCAATGTGTTCCTTGATATCGGATACGTAACGGAAGAAATGATGGGCGAAGACTTTTACCGATGGCTTTATACGGCATTCACACGCGCTACCCGGAAACTGTTTCTTGTGAATTGGAGATTGGGAAAAATATAATTTTTTTTGACTTCAAGTTTCTATTTTACAAATTTATTATATCTTTGTGCGCAAAATATGCATAAAAACAAGCTTTCAGGACATCGGAATTAAAGCATTAAAGTTATGGCAAATAATGATAAACTAAAAGAAATAATATCTAACTTGCAGAATCTAATTGATTTAGCGGTTGGAATGAAAGATTCGGAATTTTATCCCGTTTCTTTTTTCAGCAATACTTTTGACTTGCTTCAAAAAATTCGGAATGGTTTTCACACACTTGAAGCCGAGCAGGTTGAAATGTTTGCTCTTCAAATGAAAAGGCATCAGGAGCTGATAATATCCATACACCAACAAATGCGTAACATTGAGCGTATTTCAGAATCAAAGACTTCTTTCGAAATGCCAAAACCTACAACCGCACCGGAAACGGAAAATACAGAAAAAGAGAGGCCGAAAAAAACATCAATTTTCAACAGAATCATCGGGACAGAAAATGTTCAAGCGCTGACGACTCCCCCGGAAGCTGTCAAACCCGCAGTTATTCCCACCCAAAAAGTCACGGAAACGAAGCCGAAAGACATATCCACTCCCCAGGAGAAG
>JAISXJ010000029.1 GCA_031270565.1 Prevotellaceae bacterium | reverse complement strand
ATGATTTTTTATTTTTGAACACTGATACCGCAGATTAGACACGATTTTCACAGATAGAAATCTGGCGTTTATCTGTTAAATCTGTGTCATCTGTGTTCTATTTTTCTTTTGAACACTGAACACTGAACACTAAAAACTACACTCAAAAAAAAGAATTAACCAGTTCCATTAATCATCAATCGCTATTTTGCTCCTGATACACAGACAATTTTGGTTGTTATGCGGTCTCCATGCGGGTGCGTTGCTTCCGGCACAAGCACATAAATACCTACCGGACAAAGTGTTCCGTTGTCGGCTGTACCATCCCAGGCAATAACACCATTGAGAGCAAGCAACGTATTGTTACACAGACGGCGAACAGGTACGCCGGAAGGGTCATAGATGATAAGATTGAGCAGATAACCACTTTGAGGCAGCTGATAATGCAGATAAAGCATGTCTCGAAATCCGTCGTTATCAGGTGTGAATGTCGTGTATTCAATCGAAAAGGCTGCATCTGTTTGCGTTTCGGCAACGTGATACTGGGAATTTTGGAGCGCTGGCGTACCATATCCCGCTTCAAATGAAGCAGAATGCCAATTGTCGGTATCCTGAGTTGGGGCAAACGGATTGATGCGTTCGAGCGACACGCCTTTTGGATTCGTCACAAAAGGGTGATGCATCTGCTCATGGTACGAAAATTCGTCTATTTCCGTGCCATTTGTCAGAATGAGCGTAATATTTCCTTCCGTATTGGGTGTTAAAGGCAGGGTGGCGGCAACAAAAAAACCATCCTGCGGGCAGGGATAGTATGTACAAAGCGTCTGTACATCAGGAGTAATCAGCAGGTATTGTTTCGGAGAAAAGAGCAGACGGTCTGTGCTGACGGCGAATTTGGACTCAAGCGTACCGTTGCGGCGACGGGTCAGATAGAGCGTAGAGAGGTCAAGCGTCTTGTCGGAGACGTTAAATAACTCCACATAAGAAGGGCAATTTTCCACAGGGTTAAACAGAAGTTCATTGATAACCACATCGCCGACGGAAATTTCCTGCGGTACGGTAATCCTGACCTCACTGTCCGGCAATACATAACCGGATATACATTCCAATCCCTGCACTGTTATCAGCGCCTCCTCACCAGCCGGAAGCGTCCTGTCTAAAGAAATAACTACCGCATCGTTTTTAGGTGTAACAGGCTCAGCCGCAGTAATACGCACCTGTTCCGAATAATAGTTGGCTGTTATGGAGAGCAGGCTGTCGTTCATAGGTTTTGAGAAACGGATAATAAAACGGTTACCGGCATCGAAGGCAACAGCCGTGATTTCAGGCAACAGTACATCCGGATTATCACGGGCAACGGAGTTTTGTCGAGCAGGCGTGCCGCCTGTCAGGTCGGATGAAGGATGCCAATTCCGTAGGTCGTTCATCAGATTGTCGGTATCTACCCGCTCAAGCGACCAGCCACCCTCTTTGCGAAAGGTATCATTCTCGAACCATTTGTCGGTGTAGTCAACCCAGCAGACAAGCTCTCCGTCGGCAGTGGCGAGCGTCAACAGTCCACCGGCATTGACTAATGTTGGAAAACTTGTTACCGCAGCCACATTGCCGAATGGCGCAAAAGCAGCCGTTTGCGTTTGCGGGCAAAGCAGCAGATAACCGTCAGGGGCAATGCTTCCCTGTTGGATGACACCCACCTTAGCATCCTGAGCAATCGTCCATCCCGAAAGGTCAATAGCGTTGCCGGTACGGTTATAAAGTTCAATGTATTCGACATTAGGCAGGGATACCGGCGGGTCAGGGTCAGGCATTATCTCGTTAAAAATAATATCATTCAATGAAACAGGCTGTTCGACGGGCGTATAGGGCTTTCCGGTTACAAAAAAGTCGTCGAAGCGGTATTTGTCCTTGTTTCCCGAAGAATAATAGACAAAAATCCCCGAATAAACCGATCTTTTCACCTGACTGTCCATACACGAACCTTCCAAAACAAAATCCGTATCGCCGGCAAGTTTTGAAAAGAGCGTCCACTCGCCGTTTGCTCTGGTAGCTTTCACCTCCACATCGTTCAGAACAGAAGATGACAGACGCCCGTCGGCGCCGTCTATGATTTTGGTACGGGTATTGCCCTGCTGCCGGTAGAGCGACACCTCTTTTGATGTGCCGCCTGCCATAATAAAATAACCGTTGAGTGGCGCAGTGAGGTCTGCAGTGTCGGAGATGAGGTAAAAACGCACATAATTTCCCGATGTTGCCTGCGCCAGTATCTGAATACGGCAACTGAATACGGCAGAATCACCGGCGGCAGACGGTGTGGAGAGACAGGCAGTCAGGCTTGTTCCTGACGCAGACAAATCGTTCAGGCAGAGCATCGCATCCTGTATGATAAACTTGCTGTCTGTGCCGCTCCATGCCGGATTGTCGGTAAAATTGCCGTCCGAAAAACTGTCAACATATTGCGCCTGCACATTCAAAGCGCATCCAAGTAAGCTAAGGAAAATGATTTTTTTCATAAGACGTGTTATTTTTTCGACTGAATAGTTGTATTTTTGCACCGTTTTTGTCCAACTCTGATAGTCTGTAATAAAGTCCGGTTAAATATCGCTTGAAATCAATCCGTACGTTTTCTGTACGGGGAGCAACCGTTGGCAAAATTATATTTTTTAAATGATATAAACAATTCTCTTCATAAAAATAAATTAAGATGAAAATAGCTATTGTTGGCGCTTCCGGAGCGGTAGGACAAGCCTTTTTGCAGGTATTGGAGAAACGGCGTTTTCCTGTTACCGAACTGATGCTTTTTGGGTCGGAACGCAGTGCAGGGAAGACCCTCCTTTTCAAAGGAAAAGCGCACACCGTGCAGTTGCTGCGGCACGGTGATGATTTTAAGGGCGTGAGTTTTGCCTTTGTCTCTGCCGGAGCAACCGTGTCAATGGATTATGCCGCTGACATTACCAAATACGGCGCTATTATGATTGACAATTCGAGCGCATTTCGGATGCACGAGCGTGTGCCGCTGGTTGTGCCTGAGGTCAATGCACACGACGCCCGTATTTGTCCACTTGGTATTATTGCCAATCCCAATTGTACAACGATACAAATGGTGATAGCGTTAAAAGTTATTGACGATTTGTCTTCTGTAAAACGGGTTCACGTGAGCACCTATCAGGCGGCGAGCGGCGCCGGAGCTTCCGCTATGGCTGAACTGGAGCAACAGTATCGCCAAATCCTCAATGAAGAACCGGTAACGGTCAATAAATTTCCCTATCAACTTGCTTACAATGTGATCCCTCAGGTAGATGTTTTCACTGACAACGGCTATACCAAAGAAGAGATGAAAATGTTTAATGAAACACGCAAAATTCTCCATTCTCAAATTGCCGTGAGCGCTACCTGTGTGCGTGTGCCGACCCTTAGGGCTCATTCTGAGGCTATCTGGGTGGAGACGAAGTCGCCGGTGTCGGTGGAGGCTGCACGGGAAGCGTTTGCAAAAGCCGAAGGAATCGTGTTGATGGACGACCCAGCAAAGCTGGAATATCCCATGCCGCTGCCTTCCACAGGAACATATCCTGTTTATGTGGGACGTATTCGCGCCGACCTGACCAATCCCAATGGCTTGACTTTTTGGTGTGTAAGCGACCAGATTAACAAGGGTGCGGCGCTTAATGCCGTTCAAATAGCTGAATTTCTTATCTAACTTTTATAACAGATACTATGATAAACTTCCAAAACACACACATTGCCTTTGAATCGAAAAGCGATGTCGATTTGAGGCGCGCACAATTATTATTCGGAACAATTAATCGCCCATGGCTGGTGCAGGTGGGCAAAGTTTTAGCCAACATTGCCGGATTTATTCATTTCCCCGTAGCCTGGGCGGTGAAACCTACTATCTATCGTCATTTTGTAGGAGGAGAAACACTCGAAGAATGTGACGCCGTTACAAAACATCTGATGAAATATCGCGTCTATTCCGTGCTCGACAATTCGGTGGAAGGTGGCGGTACGGAGGAGAATATTCGGAAAAACTTTGACGAAGCCATTCGTTCAATAGAATATGCCCGAATCAATCCGGCTGTGGCATACGCCGTGTTCAAACCAACGGCATTCATCAATGCAGCGTTGTTAGAGAAAGTCTCGTCGAAGACGGCGCCGCTCACCGGCGAAGAACAAACGCTCTTTGATGCCTATCGTAATCGGTTTGAGGCATTGTGCAGACGGGCTTATGACCTTGACGTGCGTATTCTGGTAGATGCCGAAAGTTATTGCTTTCAGGATGCCATCGACGAACTGACCGACGCTATGATGCGCAAATACAACAGACAGCGCGCCATCGTCTTCACAACCTTTCAAATGTATCGCCACGACAGAATGTCTTATCTCAGTCGGCTTTATGACGATGCGCTTGCCAACGATTACCGTATTGGGATGAAATTTGTGCGGGGCGCCTATATGGAAAAGGAACGCGCTCGCGCACACAAAATGGGCTACCATGACCCAATCTGTCCCGACAAGCCGGCAACAGATGCCAATTTCAATAACGGACTGCGCTACACCGTTGAGCATATCGACCGGTTTGAGATATTTTGCGGTACGCACAATGAAGAAAGTTGCCGGTTGCTTGCCGACCTGATGGCTGAAAAGGGATTGCCAAAAGACGACAGCCGCATTTTCTTTGCTCAACTCTACGGAATGAGTGATAATCTGTCATTCAATTTGGCACATGAAGGTTATAATGCCTGCAAATATGTTCCGTATGCGCCTGTTAACGACGTATTGCCGTATCTTATTCGACGTGCGGAAGAAAACACTTCAATAGCAGGACAGACATCACGCGAGTTGACCCTGATTGCTTCCGAAATTGCACGGCGGAAAAACAGGGGCTGAATATTAAATTGAGGCGCTGGAGAAAGAATGAAAAATGAATAGTTGAGAATTGAGAATTGAGAATTGAAAAATGAGAATTGAAAAATCTCCCGCTTTGGCGGGACAAGTCTTGCGCTCTCCTGACTTCGTCACTGGGACACCCGATTCCAGAAATCCATATCAAATAGGGGGGCGATGCGCCGATGCGCCGGCGTTAAGAGCAGCGTTTGGGTCATAGTACTGTCGTTATGAGGC
>JAISXJ010000094.1 GCA_031270565.1 Prevotellaceae bacterium | reverse complement strand
GCCGCCCAGATAGGCGCCCATACCATATTTTTTGCAGTGAAGAACCGCCTCAATGCTATTATTAATACCGCCCAGGTCGGGCGTTTTGATTTGCGCCATGTGTCCCGCCTTATACGTGGTAAAGTCGATAACATCTTCCAGCGTATTGCACCATTCATCGGCAACAATTTCCACGTTACTGTTTTTGGCATCAAGCCGTTCACGAATGATGCGCAACGCCTCAATCTGTGCCGTGCGTTCACCCATATCCACAGGACCTTCTACCCGCAGACGGAACGGATGAGCCGCCTTTTCGAGCGTGCAGATATAGTTGACAATAGCCTCAAAATCATTGTTGAATACAAGTCCCAACGTGCCATAGACATCTATATGTAGCACGGGGTTGTAATTCTCACGGGGTTTGAATTGCAGGATTCTGTTGCGCAGCCACTCCAGATAGGCGACAATCTTTTCGCCTTGCAGTCCCACTTTTTCCTCCACGTGGTTAAACAGGGCATGCGGCAGAACATCCGCACCTTTCATAATCATTTTGTCAACATTCAGGTAACGGTCATCGCCTGACTGTGAGAAAATCGGGATAATGGCATCGGCAATCTGCGTATTGTACTCTTCGGCAATCACCTGCGCCATCAGTTTACCTTTGCTTTTGGCAGTGGCATCAAGACATGCCTGTGTTACGCCGTAACGAATGGCTGTGTGATAGAGTTTGCCGTCAGCGTCCACGTGTTTGTCCACCAATTCCGCCAGAGCGCGAAAAGAGGTAATCTCCCTGCCTCTGTACATGGGTGCAATGTCGTTTTCGATAATCGGAATAAAGTCCTTAGCCAGAAAAAGCGGGTCTCGTCCGCCTGCGCCCGAATACTGCACCGCCGCGCAGTCGCCGTGAGCGATTGCGCCATTTTCCAGAATAAACAACACCGAGATAGCCTCGCCTGCTTGACGAATGGCTGTAAAACCGGATGTCAGGGGCGTACCGGAGTAAAAAGCGCCATCGTTTTTTGCCCCAGACTTGATGGCTTTCTGGTCGTCAAAGAAAAAACCTGTTTTTCCCTGAGCGCATACTACATCTTTTATTTTCATATTTAATCAGTTATAAATTCACTGTTCGTTAATCATTGACGGTCGTCCAACGAGAAAGCCCTTTCCAATGGCATATACATCGTCAATCACCATTTGGAAGCTGACGGGACGTTTTTCATATTCCGCGCGTTCTTCAAGTTTTTTACGGTGAAACGCCATCAGGTCGGCAGAGAGCGGCACATTGCCAATGTCCAGAAAGCGGACAGCGCCATTGTTGTCGCGGGCGGGCATCAGTTTACCTGCATTGTATTTGCTTGGCGCAAATGGAATATCAATAATGCCCGCTTCAAAGGCAGCTACTGTTCCTTTGGCATAATCCCCTTTGCCGAGTTCCTCTACTCTGTTCATAATGCACCGCACCTCGCGATTGATGATTTCACTCTCCATCACCACCGCCGGAATCTCCGAAAAGTTTTGGTCTTTGAGCATGGAGGTAAGCTGTTTGGTGGCTTTCAGTCCGGCAGCATTTGCCTCTTTTGTGGGAACGCCCATCGCTTCGTGAGGCGTTTTGACAATCACCTTGGTAGCCTTTGCCAGCACCGAAGCTGCCGCACCCCACGAAATAACGCCAAACGATTTCGATTCATCCTGCGGAAATCCGCCCATCCACTGGTGAAATACGGTGGTGATACGCACATCGTTATAACCGTTTTTATCCAGATATGCGCGTGTCAGCATATTGAGAGAACGCACCGCCGCAACGTCCTGAATAAGATTTCCACACTGTCCATAGCCGACGGTAATATCTTTTACGCCCTGTGTGGCAGCCAGAATGGCTTCGATGATTGCCACCACCGTTGAAATGCACGGCGGCACAAGCGTTCCCGTAAGCGGACCGAACGGCTCGCGGTTGATGGACACGCCCGCCTCTTCGTAAAGTCCCACCAGACGGTCGGTATATTGCCAGTGTGCAATGGTCTGTTCAATGGAGTGATTTTTCGAGTAGGGAATGTTGTAGGAGATGCCGCCTCCTTCGTAGGAGGTGAAGCCGCCGGCAATGGTGATTTCGGTCAGCAAACGGGCGTCCGGCGTACCGTGCCGCACCTGTACGGGGCTTTTTACGGAAGAGGTTACCAAACGGCAAATGTCAACGCCATAATTCAGTGCGGGAAAGCCGTTGAGCATTGAACGTCCCGTTTCTTTACTCTTTTCGATACCCGCTTCGGCTTCTTTGTAGCGATTCAGACGGGTATAACTGTCGATAGTGCTGGGCAGCAGGTCGGCTTCGCCTTCCGTTTCGAGGTATTGCAACAGCCTGATATGCTCGTCGTAGAGCGCCACGCCTGCGCGGGGCTGTATCAGTGTAACGCCCTCTTTGTGGGCTTTTGCCAGTTTATCGCCAAAGCGTTTGGTGGCGGGAATTGCCTGCTGATAGGCAACAACTTCATCAAAGTTAACGCTCTTTCCGGTGTGCCATTGTCCAAGAACTTCTTCACGCTGTTTAAAAAAAGCGTCTTTTGATAATTGTTTATTCTGAATTTCCATGATTATATTGGTTTAAGATTATCTGTCAGAATACGGAGAGCCAGCTCTTCATCAATAGCGCTGAGCAACCCCATAGCGGCAAAAATATAGGTTTTATCTAAATAAAAACGTGGCGCTTTCGGTTTCATAAAGCCCGTCTTTCGGGCAGAATAAAGTGCGCCTTCCAGAATTTTGTGCGGCTCTTTACTGTTGATGATTGCCCCTCCGATGCCGATAAGACTGGGTATTTCGGTCAGGTCTTTGCCTGTGATAGAGAGAATTTCGCCTAATGGCGTATAGGCGCTTTCCAGAATACCGCAATGACGCTCAACGGCCAGTTCGACCGCCTTTTTTGCCAGAGATTCCTCTATGAAAAGCTCTTCGCTTTCCGGAGCGGCGATAATATCCGGCATTGCGGTACAGCGGGCAATCCACGCTTCGATGCGTGCCTGTGGTATGGCTGTCTCTTCCGAAAAATCCGACATATTCAATGCGTCGGCGAGAGCGGCAAGACTGTAACGCATCCCCAAATCGCCCTCCACCGTACGTTTACTGAATGGCTCGGGAAGTCCTTTGGGAATGACATGCCCTGATGCAGGTTTGCCTTTTGCCATAGAATAGACATCAGTGGTAGCGCCACCGAGGTCGATGCACACCAACTCGCCGATGCCTGCTCTGCTGCGCGTCCCTTTCGACAACAGTTCGCAAGCCGTCATCACCGCCAGCGGCGTGGGAATAATCGCGTTAGCGCAAAGCGCCTGCATCTTTGACAGCCCTTTGGCGGCAACGATATTGCGAATAAAAAGTTCTCGAATTGCCTGTCGAGCCGGTTCAATATTAAGTTGATTGAACGTGGGCATAACGTTCTCGGTGATGACAAATGTTTTGCCGGCGGTTTTAAAAATCGTTTCAAGTTCGGCGTCAACGCTTTTGTTGCCGGCGGCGATAATGGAAAAATTGCCGTCAACAGCGGCAAGCAGTCTGGCATTTGTCAAAATGACCTCTCTGTTTCCGCCGTCGGTACCTCCGCAAAGCAACACCAAATCGGGATTGACCGCGGCAATTTCCGTCAGTTCTTTTTCAGAGAGTTCAAAAGAATAGGTTTTCATCACCTTTGCTCCTGCACTTGAAGCTGCCATTTTAGCGGCTTTTGCCGTCAAGTCGGGTACCAGCCCTAC
Source organism: Prevotellaceae bacterium (assembly GCA_031270565.1). Lineage (GTDB taxonomy): Bacteria > Bacteroidota > Bacteroidia > Bacteroidales > Paludibacteraceae > F0058. Next base: position 10,070 of record JAISXJ010000094.1, on the reverse strand, counting down.
CGCTATCATCTTTAACCCTCCCGCAGCGCTGCTGCAACACAGCAGTTGATCGTAATGAAAAGCGCCAATGGCATTTTCCAACTGCTCCATAGCGTGGTTAAAGCCTGTCATAACGTCGGTGTCGATGGTAGTGAAAGCGCGTGCCGTACCCGCCACTGCACCCTGAACGGTATCAATGGCGGTCAGTTTGGTAAAGGTACTGCCGAAGTCAACGGTTAAATACTTCATTGCTACGAAACCTCTGAGAGGTGCGATAAGAAAATCAATCTGTGAATTTATGAAGGTCGGCAATGGTTGTTTCGAGTGTCGTGCCGGGGGGATAGGCTTTGGTGAAACCCATGGCTGCGAAGCGTTTTGCCACTTCTGCAAAATCCTGTTTCCCTACCACCAGATTGCCGCCTGCCAGAAGCGGAATATCTTTTAAGCCTGCCTCTTCGCATTTTTCGCGAAGACCGTTACAGTCAATCTCGCCATGTCCGTAAAGCGACGAAACAACGATGGCAGCGGCATTAGTCTCTATGGCAGCGGCAATAAACTCTTCCTGCGACACCATCACGCCAAGATTAACGACGTTGAAACCGGCATCTGTAAGGGCATAAGCCAGAATTTTATTGCCAACAGCGTGAACATCTGCGCCGATCACGCCTGTAACAATGGTTTTTTTCTCCATGTAAGTCAGATTTTATGTCAGGTTAATTTTCCAAGTGCAAAACAGGAGTTACATACTGATTTTATCAGGAAAAATGTGTTCCCTTTTTTGCGCAGCAAAAGTAGTTAATAATTGTCATTAGACAAAATGATAATCAATAAGGTTAATTCCTTTTTTAAGGTGCGAAAAAAGAACCAAGAAATGCACAAAAGCATTATTCACTATTCATTATTCACTATAACTACACTCTAATAACTAAAAACTAAAAAAGCCCCCATCACTGGAGGCTTTTTGTTTTGTCTGGGCAGAAGCTGTTAGTTTTTCACGCACCGCACGCTAAGAGCTTTCCCACAGTAAAATAAAAGATAAGCAGCGTTCACGTATCTACTGTCGGCGAGCAGGCCATAAGCAGAATTGCCGGAGTGTGTAGTAGAACTCCAGTAGCCCCCGCCGTAGTAGCTGCTGGCCCTATAGTAAAATATGCCATCGGAGAAGTTGCGCATCCCGGCGGCAGGCAAGAAGAGGAGAGGCTCGGGGGCAGCAGCGTCGTGAAGTCTTTTATCGGTAGTAGACCAATCTACGTTATAAAAATAGCCGCTGGCTACTGTAGTAGCATCAGTCCAGTCAGATGCTTTATATACGGCGTAACCACCCAAGTTACCAGTTGTCTCTCCCCAGTTAGTAGTGGTTACTTTACCACCCTTGACAGGTATCCATGTCAATTCATTGTTTGTACCGCGAGTAGTAGTAGTCTTACCGGTATTAAGTATCGTAATTTCGGTGCTGCCGGCACTCGGATTACAGTCGTAATTAACAAGCCGCTCCCATTCGTCCTGCGTTGGAATACGCCAGCCGGAAGGACAGGGATTATTATCAGGAATTGCCCAGTCTGTATTTTGATAGTATTTGCCGTCAGTATGAAGAACACCGCCTTGATTATCGTCCTGTTCAGTCCAGCTCTCGCCGTTACCCCAAAGGTCACTCTTGGCGGGTTTGCGCCAATTGTAAGAAGGGCTACTCTGTTTTATGAATTTGCCAATAGCCAGGGCAATATTTGGCTGACCATTATCATCAAAAGAAGTAACAGCACCGTCTTCTTCAGTGTTGTTATTAGACGGATATCTTGGACTGGTACGTTTTTGGTGTCCGTCAGCAATACGTCCCCACTGGTAGAGGTCGCCCCAAACATTAACAGCGGCAGTAGGAGAGCAGTCAGCAAGATATCTAATCTGTCGTTTGGTTGGACTGAGAGTGGCATATTCACCAGAGTTAAACTGGTTAGTATCCACGCCAAGATTATATTGCGCAAAAGTAACATCAGGCACAGGATTGGAACACGTCGTTGGAGCAGAAATGGGAATGGGAGGAGGCGGAAGAGCCTGTCCGTCGCTACCACCCGTATAATTCCATTTGTTACCATCCCAGAGATAGAGACCATCTGCGTTAGGCGCAAGGAAATCGTTGGTGTTCCAGACAATCATCCCCGCCAGCGCCTGTTTCTCAGTCGGAGAGATAGCGCTCGCGTTGGGGAAGGAAGCGGGAATGTCGTTCAATGCTGTCAGCTCTACATTCGAGAGCAGTAGCCCGCCTTTGGTCGTACTGTTCAAATCCAGAATAGCGCCTTTTGTAGGTTCTACACTGCCACCCATTGTTACCTGCGCCGCAGCATAATTGGCGACGCTTAAAAATGCTGCTGCAAGCGCAGCGAAAAGAAATGTTTTTTGTTTCATAAAAATACATTTTAGATTGGTGAATTGATATAGTTGAAAAATAAAAGGACAATAGCAATAGAGCGCTTTTGTGTTCTTTGCGTATCCCTTGCGTCTTTGCGGTAAAAATATTTAACCGCAAGGCACGCAAAGGTTTTTCGCAAAGGGCGCAATAAAACAGAACGGCAACACCTCCGAAAATTCCGGAAGATTGCCGTTACAGATGTATATGGCAAAGAAACACAAAAAGACTTTGCGTTGATAACCAGTAACAAAAAAGTCTTTAATAAATGATAAGCCCTTGAATACAAGGAGTTAAGACGAATACGGGGGGGGGCTTTTGTAACGAGCTTACTTTTAGCCGGTTGAACCGTCTAAACTGAAAAAATGGCAAATATAGAATCCCAGATGTAAGCATCTTTTTGAGTTGATTTTAGATATGAACAATAACGGGGGCAAAGATAATACTTTTTTTGTAATGAAAAATAATGTTCCTCTACGGGACAAAAATGTTAGTAGAAAGCAACACCTGCCCTCCGCACCTGTATTAGGGGGCTTCTAAAGATTAGATTTTTCAAGGCTTGCGATTGAGGTAAAAGCGGAGTTTACTAACGTAAATGAGCATTTTACCAAAAGAGCGTAACGCAGAAAAAGCAATTTTTAGAAGTTCCCATTAATGCTAAATTTTGTTTAATAAACAAGCCCTCACCCGAAAAAGATAGTACTTTTGCGCGGTCTATACTAAAGAGACATTTTTCTCACACCAACTCGAATTTATATGATATGAATAAAATCGTTGTTTCTCTCTCTCTGATGATGATTGCGCTGTCGCTTAATGCTCAAAACAGCGCATTGATAGAGAAAATCAAGGCAACAAACGCCTCCCGCAAAACGCTCACTGCCACCTTTACACAAACCAAAGTTATGGCAATGATGGACGCCAAACTCCAATCCGGCGGACAACTCTATTTCAAAGCCGATGACAAGCTGGCGATGTTCTACACCAAGCCCAACACCGACTTTATGGTGATAAACGGCGCTAATTTTGTTATGAACAGCGGCGGCAAACGTAATGTTGTCAATACCGAAAATAACCCGCAGAGCAGAATGTTGAAAAACACACTGCTTCTCTGTTTGAAGTGCGACATTCAGGCGGTTGCCACAGAAACAGCTGCCACAATCAGCAGTTCCGAGACGTCGCAAAGCCACGTGTTTACACTTGTGAGCAGCAAGAATAATCAAATCGGGTACAACAAAGTAACACTCACAATCAGCAAGCAGGATTTCTCCCTTCAAGAGTTGCGTCTGGATGAAACAAATGGCAACTACACCGTTTATACTCTCTCCGAGAGGCAGTACAACAACGCCATTGATGCGTCTAAATTTGCCGTGAAAGGCGCCGTACAAAGATGAAGACAGGGGATACGGTTCGTTACTTAAATGCTGTTGGTGGTGGGGTCATCACCAAGTTTCAGTCGAAAGAGGTCGCTCTGGTGCTTGAGGCGGATGGCTTTGAAACGCCTGTCCTGTGTCGTGAACTGGTGGTTGTATCGACGAATGGCTACAATTTTCCGGTTGCCTCCGCCCAAACAGCCGAAGCGCCACAGGAGACGGCGGCAGTTGATGCACTGCAAGAAGCATATACATTTGATGAAGCGGACGAAACGCCCGAAGGCGAGATGGTAAGCGTTTTTCTGGCTTTTATGCCTCATCAAATCACCGATTTGCAAAATTCGCCCGTCGATTGTTACGTGATTAATGACAGCAACTATTACCTCTCCTGCCAACTGTTGCTGGGCAAAGACCCGTCCGTTGTGCAGAGCATTAATCTCATTGAGCCACAAACACAATTGCAAATCGCTACCATTGATAAAATCAATCTCAACGACTGGGAAACAATCCGCTTTCAGGGATTCGTTTATAAACAGAACAAACCGTTTACACCCAAAGCAGGCATTGATGCAACGTTCCGAACAACATTATCGAAGTTCTATAAATTACACAGTTTTAAAGATAATGACTTCTTTGAGCAGAAAGCCCTGTTGCTTACCGTTCTTAAGAATGATTATCCCGAAGCTGTTCTATCCGTCAATCCCGATACGCTGTTTGGCGGCGGACAGAAAGATACGCCCGTTTTGCCGGATGTTCTCCCAAAGCTGAAGCCGACGCTTCCAACAGAGGTTGACCTGCATATTTCTGCCCTGACAGATTCGACAGCAGGCATGTCCAACGGCGATATGCTGGAAATGCAGTTAGACAAATTCAATGAGGTGATGCACGCCTGTCGTAAAAACAGGGGACACAAAATTGTTTTCATTCATGGCAAGGGCGAAGGCGTTCTGCGTAAAGCCATAGAAAAAGAATTGAGGTCGAAGTATAGCCGTTGCGACTTTCAGGATGCCTCTTTTCAGCAATATGGCTTCGGCGCAACGCAGGTTACAATCCGATAGAAATAGAAATAAATTATTAACCGATATGACAATCAATCACAACCCGTCCGCGTGTTTCTGCGAGACGTTTATAGAGGCAAAACGCTGTGTAGTGGAATATCAAATGGACGGCACAACTATGCGTATCACCCATACCTTTGTGCCGTACGAACTGCGAGGACGCGGCGTAGCGGCTGCCCTGATTACGTATCTGCTGGAATATGCCTCAACAAACAGTTTACACGTTCAGCCGCTCTGCGCCTATGCCAAAGGGTTTATGGAACGTCATCCCCAGTACAACACGCTTAGAGTTTAAAACGATATGCAGAAAAGATTCGATTTTCTGGTGGTAGGTAGCGGTATTGCCGGCATGAGTTACGCGCTGAAGGTGGCGCACAAGGGACGTGTGGCGATAGTGTGTAAAACTACGCTTGACGAGGCGAACACTGCGCTGGCACAGGGCGGTATTTCATCCGTTACCAATACCGTTTTGGATAATTATGAAAAACATATTCAGGACACGCTTGTTGCAGGCGATGGCATGTGCAATCTTGACGCCGTTGAAAAGGTGGTTACCGGCGCGCCGTTGCAGATAGCTCAGCTTCTCGACTGGGGCGTGGATTTTGATAAAACTCCCGACGGCAGTTTCGACCTGCACAGGGAGGGCGGTCATTCCGAATACCGTATTTTACACCACAAGGACTCCACAGGCGCGGAGATACAGCAAAGTCTGATTGCCCGTATTCGCAATCATCCGAATATTGAGGTTTTTGAATACCATTTTGCCATTGATTTGCTTACGCAGCACCATTTGGGACAGGTGGTTACGCGCCGAACTCCAGATATTACCTGTTACGGCATCTACGCACTGGACGTTCGCTCGCGGCATATCCTTACGATGCTTGGCAAGGTAACGATGCTGGCGACGGGGGGCATTGGCAACATCTACCACACCACTACCAATCCGCCGGTGGCGACAGGCGACGGCATTGCAATGGTTCACAGGGCGCGGGGATTGATTCGTGATATGGAATTTGTCCAGTTTCATCCAACGGCATTCTACTATGCCGGCAAGCGTCCCTCGTTTCTTATTACGGAGGCGCTGCGCGGTTATGGAGGCGTATTGCGAACTCTCGGGGGAGAAGCCTTTATGCAGCGTTATGACTATCGCGGCTCTCTGGCGCCCCGCGACATCGTGGCGCGAGCCATTGATACCGAGATGAAACTCTCAGGCAGCGATTACGTTTACTTAGACGTGACCGGCGAAGACCCCGAAACGACAAAGGCGCATTTCCCGACGATATACCAAACCTGCCTTGCCTGCGGAATAGACATTACGAAAGAGTATATTCCCGTAGCGCCTGCCGCGCACTATCTTTGCGGCGGCATTGTGGTGGATACTGACGGTAAAACATCCATTCACAGGCTCTACGCTGCGGGTGAATGTGCCTGTACAGGCTTGCACGGTGCAAACCGTCTGGCGTCAAATTCCCTGATAGAGGCGATTGTTTATGCTGACGCGGCGGCACAACACAGTATCGCCTGCATCGAAAACTGTGATTTCCGCAACGATATTCCGGAATGGAACGATGACGGCACTTCACATCCTGAAGAATTGGTGCTTATCACCCAAAGCCTGAAAGAGGTGCAGCAGATTATGAGTTCATACGTCGGCATTGTGCGTTCTAACCTGCGTTTAAAACGGGCTATGAGCCGCCTTGAGATATTGTTTCGTGAAACGGAAAATCTGTTCAACTGCTCTGTCGTATCTCGCGAACTGTGTGAGTTGCGTAACTGTATCAGTGTGGCTTATCTTGTTATAAAGCAGGCGACAGCCCGTCAGGAAAGTCGCGGACTGCATTACAATATAGATTATCCGTGAAACGCCTTTTTTAACGAATAGTGAATAATATTTTTTTAGAGTGTAGTTTTTTAGAGTGTAGAGTTTAGTTTTCAGTTTTTCCTTAACGTCCTTAAAGACCTTAACGTTCTCTCAGGAGAGTAATTTAGCCACAAATACACAAAACAATGTTCGGCGTAGCAAATACACGAATACTCTGACGAGGGGGGCGGGATTTTATTTGACTGTTTAAAATATTTTGAGTACCTTCGCAGAAAATTTATGGAAATGATAGATAAGTATCTAAATACGATAATTTGTGCCGATTGCTTGGCTACAATGAAAGAAATGCCAAGCAATTCTATTGATTTGGCTGTAACTTCCCCTCCATATAATTTGAAAAATTCCACAGGAAATGGAATGAAACCTTGTACTACAAGTGGCAAATGGGCAAATGCTGCATTGCAAAATGGATATAGCCACTATGATGACAATATGCCACATGAGCAATATGTAAAATGGCAAAGAGAGTGTTTAACAGAAATGTTTAGATTGATAAAAAATGATGGGGCTATTTTCTACAATCATAAATGGAGAGTACAGGATGGGTTATTACAAGACAGACAAGATATATTAAATGGCTTTCCTGTAAGACAAATCATTATTTGGAGAAGAAAAGGAGGGATAAATTTTAACCCGGGATATTTTTTGCCAACCTATGAAGTTATTTATTTGATTGCAAAGCCAGATTTTAAACTTGTTCCAAAATCCAATGGGGTTGGTGATGTTTGGGAATTTACTCAAGAAATGAAAAACGGGCATCCTGCACCTTTCCCTGTTGCTTTGATTGATAGAATTATTGGCTCAACAAATGCACAAATCATATTAGACCCATTCATGGGCAGTGGAACAACTGCTGTGGTAGCAATGGGATTGAAGCGTAATTATATTGGCATTGAACTTTCCCCTGACTATTGCAAAATGGCAGAAGAAAGAATTGCTAAAAACAAGAAATATAGTGAAGTTACAAAATTTCATACCCCCAAATTATTTGATTAAGATGAAATTATATACAAAAGAAAATCTCATTAAAGAGTTCCACAAAATTGCAGAGCAAGGTTGGATTAAAAATGCAAGGAAAGGCAATGCCGGTGGTGTTGGAAATACCCTTGAGGATTTGTTAGGAATTGAAGAAAATAATCTGCCAATTCCTAATGCTGCTGAATGGGAACTGAAAGCACAAAGATTAAACACTTCTTCATTAACAACTTTATTTCACATTGAACCATCTCCTCGTGCTGTAAAGTTTGTTCCACAAATTTTATTATTAAACTATGGTTGGCAACATGAAGACGCAGGTAAACAATATCCTGATAATGAAATGAGTTTTAGACAAACTATTCATGGAAAATCCCCAAGTGATAGAGGATTTATGGTGAAAATTGACAGACAAAACAGAAAAGTTTTAATTTCTTTTGACCCCACAAAAGTTTCTGAAAAGCACAAAGACTGGTTAAAACAAGTTGAGTCCAACATTGGATTAGAAGAATTAAACCCACAGCCTTACTGGGGCTTTGATGATTTAGCGAATAAGGCAGGCACAAAACTGTTAAACTGTTTTTATGTTCAGGCTGAAGTTAAAAAAGAAGATGGAAAAGAATTTTATAAGTACAGCAAAGTAACAATGCTTCAAAAGTTTTCTTTTGAAGGTTTTTTGCAAGAACTTGAGAATGGTAATATATTAGTTGATTTTGATGCAAGGACAGGCCACAATCATGGCACAAAATTCAGATTGAGGCAAAATTGCTTTCCCAATTTATATGAAAAAGTAACAGAGATATTGTAATTTATATCTACCGGTAAGTTCAAATAGTAAATGCAACTGTAGTTGCATTGGTTACTTGAATCTGCGAAAACTAAAAAAATATTATTCAGTTGTCAGTTTTCCACTACTCCTCGTCTCTGAAGAGGAGTTATTGGTTGGTCGTTTTTAACGACCTGTCTCGTTACAAACGAGCAGGAGCAAATTCCGTGTAAATCCGTGTAATCTGTGGCTAATTCTGACAACTAAAAAAAAAATTTCACTTTCCGCATTGTTTATAAAAACAAAATTGTACATTTGCCCCGTTCTTTTCAATTCTCAATTCTCAATTCTCAATTATTAATTGTTCATTGTTCATTAAAGATTATGTTTTCGCCCGATATTACATATTCGGAATTTTTGCAGAATAGACGGTTAATTCGGCTACAGACAAGCTCGTTACAAAACCCCCCCCCGAAATCGCGTAAACACCTTATATTCAGGGGCTTATCATTTTTTAGAAACTTTTATATCTGTGATTATCAGCGCGAAGTTTTTTGGCGTTTTTTCGACATATACAACTATAAAGGCAAACTTCCGGAATGGTCGGGAGGGTTGCCGTTCTGTTTGGAAACTTTGCGGAAACAAAATAAAAACTTTACGTAATTACACGACGTCAAGATTTCATGATAGGAAGCCAAGATTTCACGAAATGAAGTCAAGATTTCATGAAATGAGACCAAGATTTCATGAAATGGAGCCAAGATTTCATGAAATGAAGTCAAGATTTCATGAAATGAGACCAAGATTTCATGAAATGAGACCAAGATTTCATGAAATGAGACCAAGATTTCATGAAATGAGACCAAGATTTCATGAAATGAAGTCAAGATTTCATGAAATGGAGCCAAGATTTCATGATAGGAGACCAAGATTTCATGAAATAAAATATCCCCGATACGAAATAAAATCTTCCGGAAGTTACCGGAAATCACGAAATTATTATAAAACAGCTTTTGATTATCAACTATTTCTAAGAATTAATTTTTTAAATTATTTATGCTATGAGTAATTTCATTCCCGCAGCTAACGCCCAGTTTATTCTTTGGGTGACTGCTTTTCTTTACAATCTCGACGTCATTTTGACGCGGGTAGGATTTCCTGCCGACGTCTATAGCAATCTGGATGCGCTGAGAAGTACTTTCATCGATGCTAATGCTATCGCGGAAAATCCCGCGACATGCACAAAAGCAGCTATTCAGGCTCGCAAAGAGGCGCGGGACGTCCTTGAAAAGGCGCTCCGTAAAGCCATTGCCGAGTACCTGACAAACAATCACAAAGTGACGGACGAAGACCGCGACAATCTCGGTTTGCCGATTCACAAGACCAGCCACACGCCCATTCCGGTGCCGACAACGTACCCGGATTACAGTGTTGCTACGGATGTTTTGCGCCGTCTGACGGTGCATTTTCACGACCACAACAGCGAACATCGCGGTAAGCCCGCAGGCATTAGCGGGGCTGTGATTCATTGGGCGTTGCTTGACACGCCGCCCAAAAGTGTGGATGAACTTAATCACTCCGCATTAGATACGTCATCGCCTTTTACCGTCGAGTTTTCGGAAGAACAGCGCGGTAGCAG
>JAISXJ010000190.1 GCA_031270565.1 Prevotellaceae bacterium | reverse complement strand
AACGACAGTACTATGACCCAAACGCTGCTCTTAACGCCGGCGCATCGGCGCATCGCCCCCCTATTTGATATGGATTTCTGGAATCGGGTGTCCCAGTGACGAAGTCAGGAGAATTAACCCGCTTAGGGAAGGCGCAGTTTTGCCCAAAAAAGACTATCTTTGTGCCTGATTTTTAAACGTAGTAATATGCAGAAATAAAAGAAATAAAGAAATTTTGAACTAAACACTTATTCCTCACTATCTGGAATCCACCAATTCAAAGTGTTTGAGAGTAAGTTGTGAAGGTTCACATCCCCCAAGGGTGTGAACTATTTGCGCTTATTTTAGCACAATGGTTTTGGTAGAACCTCAGAGAAAGAATAAGTGAGCAATAAACAGTTTCACACCTATTTTTTATGGCAAAAAGAAAAACAATACACATAGGAGAAATCATCTGCCAAAAGTTGAAAGCAGAAGGCAGGACAAAAAAATGGCTTGCAGAACAGGTACACTGCCACCCAAGCAACTTTTGTCGGTTGCTACAAAAACCGACTATGGTGGGTTTTTCTGGTAAGGATCTAAAGTTGGCATGCCAAGAAGCAGGGTTGACGCTGGTAAAAAGGATAAAACGCTACGACTACATGTGGTGGCGTACGTTTGAACGCAAGAAGAGGTTACCCCTCCTGTTTATTGCACCGCTTTTGTATCTGATAGATTTGATTGGCTGGGGTACAAACCGGGAAATTGTTCTGAGAAAATAAAAATAGTTAAAAAAAACAACATGCGCATTTTCATTTTATTCGACATTAATAGCAATGTATTGCGACGCCAATTATCAACAGGCGCTTTAGAATATTTTAATCAAACCCGAACTTATGATGATTGGAATCGGGATATTGATAGTTTTATAAAACAATTACAAACCACATAATCAACATGCGTTTCATTAAATCATTCATTAAAAAACTCTATCTCAATCGCATTGAGCCGCGATTATTTGCCCAACCCGTCATCGTCAGGACGATGAACAGGGCGCTGTATTGTACCGAACAGGGTGTTTCCGATTATACTCCAAACGAAACAAATATCATCGTTTCTTTAACTACATATCAAAAACGGATTTTTGATGTTTGTTTAGTAATAGAAAGCTTAATGGAACAAACCCTGAAGCCGAACAAGATTGTACTCTGGCTGTCGAAAGACGAATTTAATGACGATAATATTCCGCTTGTTTTGAAAAAGCAACGGGAAAGAGGGCTGGAAATCGGCTATTGTCAGGATGTAAGGTCATATACGAAGCTTATTCCTGCATTGCAAAAATATCCAAATGACCTCATCATTACAGTAGATGATGACGGTATTTATCCTTATGATTTAGTCGAAAATTTGTATAATTCTTATAAACTCGACAAAAATTGTGTGCATTTTTGTCGTGGATATAGAATGCAGTTCAATCGAAAAGGCTGCTTACGGACATATAAAAAATGGCCTACCAATCCTCCCGAATGTGAAAGAAGCTTCCTTGCTTTCCCTCTGGGTTCAGGGGGAGTTCTTTATCCTCCGCACTGTTTTCATACGGATATTTTGAGAGAAGAGTTGTTTTTGCAATTATCGCCCACTGCCGATGACGTATGGTTTAAGGCAATGACATTATTAAACGATGTGCCATGTAAAAAAATCGCGTATGATGTTCGTCTCGTCGGTCTATTTAACAATCAGGATATTGCATTGGAAACGCAAAACGTACATAACCGGAAAAACGATGTGCAAATAAAGCAAGTATTCGATTATTACAGTTTATGGGATAAATTGAGGAAAGAGTAAAAACATTAAATTAAAATTTACAATTATGCGTAATACGGAAGTATTTTGTCATTGCACGAAAAGGATAATGGTAAAAAATCAAATAGCCAAAAGAATATGACACCCTTTGTTTCCATCATCTGCCCCACCTACAACGAAGAAAAATTTATTGCCGCACACCGTAGGTATTGCCCGAAAACAGGAACTCAAAAAAAGAATTAACCTTGTTGAATGAACATCAATATTCCTAACATATTAAAGCCGGGCGAAGGCGTTTCGGTTGAGTTTAAAAGAGCAAAAAACAAACCTCCCGAATCACTTTTTGAAACTTTATGCGCTTTTCTTAACCGCAACGGCGGCAATGTGTTACTGGGAGTTTTAGATAATGGGAGTGTTGAGGGTTTTGAATATTATGCGATTAAAGGCGGTCTTGAAACAATAAAGCGAGACAAGCCGGTACTCTTAATTTCAGTTTATCATACGGGCAAAGATTTTTTTGAAATTCCGCCCATGATAAAGCAATGCGTGCCGGAATATACTTTTTCCATAGTGAATACTTGCCCTACTGACATTCAGGAAAAAATTTTAGTGGGAGCGTGTAATACAGTTATTTGATATAAATCCATGAAATTATGAATATATTTTTTGCAACATCCGCACGCGGCTTTATGAAGCCCCTCTTTTTAAGAACAGATTTGGCGGCAAAGCTTGTCTTTAGCAATAGTCAACTGTACAGTTCAACCTCAAAGTTAAAATCGGTTCTCTCAAAAATTGTCCGAAACCGCATTTTTGATGTTTTGGGTGTCATTCAAGTAATAAGGCCACCAAAAGGATATGATTTATACGGTTCATGCAACAGGTTTTTGGATACCGACAGTCCATATTTTATCCATGTAGAAAACCCGACGGCATTATTTCATTACTGTTTGGGGAGGAATAAATCCTTTTTGGGAAAAAGAAAGGTCAAAAAAAATCTTAACAACTCGCATTTATCAGCATTGATTTTTTGGAGTGACGCCTGTCGGGACACATTTGAATCGGTTTGCGGGAAGATACCGGAAACGGTTATCAGGAAAACTATATATGCATTGATTCCAAGTAACAATAATATTTCTCGCAGTGTAATAAAAACAAAAAGCCGCAGGAAAGAATTGAAGCTGCTTTATTGTGTGCAGGGGCTGCGTTTTTTATCTAAAGGCGGTTTGGAAGTTGTGGAAGCTTATCAAAAATTACGCAATGCGGGGTACGATAATATATTATTGACGATAATAACAAACCTTGACGTTATAGGTCGTGATTTATGTAAAAAAATAACCGATTTGGGAATAACGCTACTTGATTTCAAGTTTAGCCCGGAGCAAATGGAAAAGATATATGCAGATACCAATATTTTGTTACAACCGACGAGTGATGAAAGTTTTGGGATGACCATACTTGAGGCCATGAAAGCCGGCTGTACCGTACTTGCATCCAGGTTATATGCCATCCCTGAAATGGTGGAAGAAGGCGAAAACGGTTTTCTTACCGATCCTGCCTGGTGGTTTTTCAATCCTGACAGTACACCCAATCCGAAGGTTTGGAATCATCGCAAAAAAACAATTTATTCGGGTAAAATCAGCGATAGAATAGTGTCGTTTCTAATCGAAAAAATTCAATTGCTGAATAACAACCGTGATTTACTCGAAAGGATGAGTATAAGTTCATACGAAAAAGCCAATTCCGCTCCTTTTGATGAAGAAACAATCGTTTCCCAATGGAATGAAGTATTTCGGGAGATGGCGAAAATCAGATAAAGAAATATGACACCCTTTGTTTCCATCATCTGCCCCACCTACAACGAAGAAAAATACATTGTAAAATGTATTGAGTCAATCATCCAACAAGATTACCCTGTTGAAAATATAGAATTGCTATTTGTTGACGGGCGAAGTACGGACAAAACTCGTGAGATAATTTTAGAATATCAGGAAAAATACAGATTCATAAAATTGTTGGATAATCCATATAAAGTTGTACCGTATGCAATGAATACCGGTATCAAAAACTCAATGGGAAATATCATAATCAGAATTGATGCTCATGCTTTTTATCCATCCGATTATATTGGAATATTATCCGAACAATTAGTAAAATTGAATGTCGAGAATGTAGGCGTTTGTTGGATTACCGATGTTTTAAATAAAACGCCTAAAACTTTGGCTATAAAAGAAGTATTATCTCATCCTTTTGGAGTAGGTAATTCGATGTTTCGGTTGGGAACGGACAAAATCATCGAAGTAGATACTGTGCCTTTCGGTTGTTACAGAAAAGAAGTTTTTGAAAAATATGGTTTATACAATGAGAAACTGGTCAGAAATCAGGATATTGAATTGAATAAACGGATTAAACGGGGCGGTGGAAAAATCCTGTTGATTCCCGATACTTATTGTATTTATTATGCACGGGAAACATTTAACGCTCTGATGAAAAACAATTATCAAAATGGCAAATGGAATTTATTGACAGTTTATTACACTAAAATGTTTGATTCTCTTTCCATTCGGCATTTTGTGCCATTGATATTTATTTTGTCGCTGGTTGTCCCGTTGATTTTTTCGGTATTTTATTGTCATCTGGCGCTATTGTCAGGATTGAGTGCATTATTATATCTTGGTTTGATTTGTTTTTTATGTGTTCAAATTTCATTGTCGAAGCGACGGAGTTTTTTCTATCTTTTGGCGTCGTTTGTTTTACTTCATTTTTCATACGGAATTGGTTCGTTAGCAGGACTTTTTAAAATGGTTTTTGTAAAAAAATGGTTAAGTCTTTTTTTGAGGCGCTATAAAAAGAGCCAAGAATTTTCAGTTTTCAGTGAACAATAAAAAAATCATTATCTTGAGCATCCTGTTAATCCTGTGAAAAATGGGGCTGTCTCAAAAGTTATCAGTTTTCAGTGAATAGATTTCGTGTATTGGCTACGCCGAACGTTGTTTCGTGGCTAAAAACTAAACTCTAAAAAAAAAATTTTCACTATTCACTACTAACTACACTCTAATAACTAAAAACTAAAAAAGGCGTATCTTTGTCCCCTGCAAATCAACACGACAGAACATACGTTTATGGCTCGAAAACACAAACCTCTCCCCCTGATAACCAATATCACTATCACCGATGTAGCAGCTGAAGGTAAGGCTATTGCCAAATTCGATGGCATGGCGCTGTTTACCGCTTATGCCGTTCCGGGCGACGTGGTGGATGTACAGATTACAAAGAAAAAAAGCCGTTTCCTTGAGGGACGCGTCGTGAGGTTTCACAGCTATTCGCCCGTCAGGACAGCGCCCGCCTGCGAACATTTCGGCATCTGCGGCGGCTGCAAATGGCAAAATCTGCCCTACGAAGAACAGTTACGTTACAAAGAAAAGCAGGTCGCAGACACATTGCAACGGCTCGGCAAAATAGCGTTGCCGCCGGTTATGCCCATTCTCGGCTCAGAAAAAAGGCTTTTCTACCGAAACAAACTGGAATATACCTTTTCCAATAAACGCTGGATGACCTGCGAGGAAATCGCGTCGGGCAAACAGTTCGACACCATGAATGTCGTGGGATTTCACATACCCGGTATGTTTGACAAGGTGCTTGACATTCAACGGTGCTGGCTGCAGGAGGATATCTCGAACCATATCCGAAACGCGGTACGTCGCTATGCTCTGGAACATCAACTGACATTCTTCGACCTGCGGCAACAGGCGGGTTTTCTCCGTACCCTGATGATTCGCACCACCTCCATCGGGGAACTGATGGTGGTAACGGTCTTTTTCTACGAAGATAAACCGGCACGGGAAGCATTGCTCGGCTTTCTGGCGGAGACATTTCCGGAGATAACATCGTTGCTGTATGTCATTAATCAAAAATGTAATGACACCATTGCCGATCAGGAGATTCACCGCTTTCACGGCACGGAGGCTATCTATGAGGAGATAGAGGGATTGCGTTTCAAGATTGGCGCGAAATCGTTCTTTCAGACCAATTCCGAACAAGCCTGCGAACTCTATAAAGTGGTGCGCACCTTTGCCGACCTTTCGGGTAATGAGCTGGTCTATGATCTCTACACCGGCGCCGGCTCCATCGCTCTTTTTGTGGCGCGGCAGGCGCGGGAAGTCATCGGCATTGAATATGTGCCGGAAGCCATTGCCGACGCTCACATCAACGCGCAACTCAATGGCGTAACCAATGTCAGCTTTTTGGCGGGGGATATGAAAGATGTTCTTACCGAAGCATTTATTGCGGCGCACGGTCGTCCGGATGTGATTATCACCGACCCGCCCCGTGCCGGCATGCATGCCGACGTTATTAAGGCAATCCTTTTTGCCGCTCCGCAGAAAATTGTCTATGTCAGTTGCAACCCTGCCACACAAGCGCGTGATGTGGCGTTGATGGATGAATTTTACACTGTCAAACGGGTGCAGCCGGTGGATATGTTTCCCCATACGCATCACGTGGAGAATGTTATTCTGCTCGAAAGACGTACCCCGATGATTAATGATTAACTACTAACTAACCACTATAAAAGTATATGTCCTAACGGACAAAAAAACGGCTTCCCAGACTGCCTGCAAGGCAGAATTTTCATAACCGCATACAAGCGATAGCGCAGTTTGCGGAAAAAGTCGCCGTGCGAACCTGCACCTGAAAGGTGCGACATGTGATAAAAAGTCCTGCCTTGCAGGCAGAGGATAGGAGGGCGTCGTTTTCCGCAGGTCGCTGACCTGCGGTTATGAAGATGTTGTCTTTCAGACAATTGGCTTCGCCGATTTTCAATTCAGGACAACTCAACGGATTTCGCCCTTTCAGGGCTTGCCTCTGCCCTTTCTGCCCCCATTTGGTCAATCATATTGTTTGAAATGTCCGCATTTGGGGCGACCAGATTGTCTGCATTTTGGACGACCGCAAGGGTCGCCCCTACGGCCCAATTTATTCATTATTCACTATTCACTATTCGTTATTCACTAATAACTACACTCTAATAACTACTAACTATTCACAGTTTGCCATATCATATCAAAAACGTATCTTTGTCGAAACTTATAAAAAATCGAAGTTTTGATAAAGTTGAATGTAAAATAATTGATTATGAGCAATATAGTAATTCGGGAAAATTTCGTCAATGAGTTAGAAAAACTAAAGGGCGAACATATTATAAAAGTTGTAACAGGTCTGCGCCGTTCAGGAAAATCAACTCTTTTGGGTATTTTTGCTGAAAAACTGCGAAATTCGGGCGTTTCGGACGATTGCATACAGTTCTACAATTTTGAAGAGCCACTTTTTGAAGAAAATGTTGATTGGAAAACCGTTTACGACCATATTTTTTCTAAACTGCAAAAAGACAAATTAAATTACATTTTCATTGACGAACCACAGCAAATTTCAGGTTTTGAACGCCTGATTGATGGGCTTTTTGTGGGAAAAAACATTGACCTCTATGTAACAGGCTCAAATGCTTATTTTCTGTCAAATGACTTGGCCACTTTGTTGTCGGGGCGTTATATTACGATACACATTTTGCCGTTTTCTTTTGCTGAATTTTGCAAGGCAGAGCAAACAGAAAACTATGACAAATACGAACTTTTCAGAGATTATCTTTATGAAACGTCTCTACCGCAAGGCGTATTGCTCCGAAAGCTTGGTGCGAATATTCAAAACAAATACGTGCAAGATGTTTATAATACTGTGATTTTCAAAGACATAAAACAACGCTATACTATTCAAAACAGGCGAAGTTTCGATAACTTGGCAAAATATTTAATGGGAAATATCGGAAGTTGTGTCTCGCCAAACAGTATTTCAAAAGCAATGAAACAAGGACATCAGGATATTCACCGCGCTACTGTAGAAAAATACATTCAATATTTATGTGATTCATTTATTTTTTATCAGGTTAATCGCTTTGATATTCAAGGGAAACAGCAATTAACAACACAAGAAAAGTATTATCTTGTTGATATTGGGTTCAGAAATCTGGAACTTGGAAAATTTCAGTATCAAGACATGGGGCACATTTTGGAAAATATCGTTTTTTTGGAATTAATCAGACGGGGCAAACGGGTTTGGATTGGAAAAATTGGAACTTATGAAGTGGATTTTATTGTGAAAAATACACAAAATCGCTTTGAATACTATCAGGTAACGTGGTCGATGTCTAATCCGGATACTGCAGAAAGAGAAATCAGACCATTACTGGCAATCAAAGACAATTATCCAAAATACATAATTTCTACAGACATTATTACGGCTGAAATGAACGGAATTGAGCATTTGAATGTCGTAGATTGGCTCTTGGGAGAATAGCTATGCCCTGCACAGAACGACTATTGATATTGAAGCCGTAACCGGCTAATAACTACACTCTAATAACTAATATTGCTGTCCGCTAAAAATTGTATCTTTGCAGTCGGAATTTTGTCCAATATTTATAATATATTTTGGACAAAATAAAAAAGTATTTTTATATGGAATCAACTGAAAATAAGATAGAAAGTATTATAAAACGTCAGCGTAGGGGCAAACTGTTTTTTGCAGGTGATTTTGCTTTGTGCGGCAGCAACGAAGCCGTTTTTAAGGCATTGCAACGCCTGCATAAATCGGGCTTGATAATGCGCGTGGCACACGGTATTTATTACTATCCTAAAATCAACACAAACAAGTATATACATACAAAATACTTGTCTCCGTCTATTGACGAAATCGCTTATGGTATAGCCAAACGCGATAAAATCCGTATCGTTCCGACAGGCAGTTACGCGCTTAACACTTTGGGACTTTCCTCGCAAGTACCGGCTAACGCCGTATTTATAACCGATGGCGCACCCCGCCGTATTGCAGTCGGCAAAGGCAGAGGGATTTTGTTCAAACATACTTCCGAAGCGCGAAGTTTGGCATACAAATCCAAACTTCTAATGTTGATTGTATCTGCTTTGCGCGAAATCGGCGAAGGCAAAGTTACGCAACAGCAATTAGAAATTATCAAATCGCATTTAGCCAATGTTTCACAAAAAGAACTCGAAACCGACATTCAACTGATGCCGCTCTGGGTTCGTAAAATACTGTTATCGTTATGATATTTAATGATTTATCAAAAAAAGAACGCTTGGAACTTTACCAAGTAGCGCACGACAACTCAGGTTTGTCAAAAATAATCATTGAAAAAGACTGGTGGGTAACGGCAGTGTTACGCGCCTTGTTTTCACTGCCTTACGCTGAAATTTTATCTTTCAAGGGCGGCACTTCGTTAAGTAAGTGTTATAATTTGATTGAGCGATTTTCGGAAGACATAGACATTGCCGTTTGTAGAGATTTTCTCGGTTACGGTGGAACGCTGTCAAAAACTCAAATTAACGACAAATCGCGCTTGCAAGGCTGTATCGCAGTTGTCCGCAAGGACAAAATGTGAATAAGAAGCTGTCTCAAAAATAATTTAGCCACTGAAAACACGGAAATACACGGAAGATACTAAACTCTAATAACTAAAAACTAAACACTAAAAAAAAGAGGCTGTCCGTGCGGACAGCCTCTTTTTTTTAGTTAATGACCGAAGGTCAGTCGATTTTCACGGCTTTAAGCATTTTCGTTTCTCCGTCTTTTTCAAGAAGGAAGAAGTACAAGCCTGCGGACAGTTCGCTCAGATCGATAATCTCTTCGGCGGCGGTAAGCAACTGTGTGCGTACTGCCATGCCTGTTGACGAGTAAACCGTCAGCGTGCAGCCTGTGGCGCCCGTCAGAGACAACTCGTTAACAAACGGATTCGGATAGAGCATTATCTCAGAGAGTAATGTTGTGTTCACGTCCACTATTTGATTCACAGTTACTTTCGCCGTGGCGCTCGTTGCGGTAACAACTTTCGTACCGTTTACAGCGTTGTTGGTATTCGTTACCACAACATAGTAGTAGGTCTCGCCAACTGTTGCCGTGGAGGGCGTGTAGGTAGCTTCTGTGCCCACTGACGTACCGCCGGTAGCGCTGTTAACCGTATTGCTGAACCACTCGTAGCTCAGTGTGCCGGCGTCGCTTATCGTTGCCGTTACGCTAAGAGCCGTTGCTACAGCGTCTTTAACATAGATGGCGCCTGCCGGTTGCGTACCTATTACCGGTGTTGCGGCATCAACTATCGGATTTACAACGATAGCTACTACATCGCTCGTTGCGGTGGCAACCTTCACGCCGTTTACGCTGTTGTTGGTATTCGTTACCACAACATAGTAGTAAAGCGTGCCGACTACTGCCGTGGAGGGCGTGTAGGAAGCATCATTTGTGCCTACTGACGTACCGCCGGTAGCGCTGTTAGCCGTATTGCTGAACCACTGATAGCTCAGCGTACCTGCATCGCTAATGGTTGCTGCTACGCTGAGAGCTGTTGCGGCTGCATTTTGGTTGTAGCTTGTGCCTGCCGGTTGCGTACCTATTACCGGTGTTGCGGCATCAACTATCGGATTTACAACGATAGCTACTACATTGCTCGTTACGATGGCAACCTTCTCGCCGTTTACAGCGTTGTTGGTATTCGTTACCACAACATAGTAGTAGAGCGTGCCCACTGTTGCCGTGGAGGGCGTGTAGGAAGCATCATTTGTGCCTACTGACGTACCGCCGGTAGCGCTGTTATCCGTATTGCTGAACCACTGATAGCTCAGCGTACCTGCATCGCTAATGGTTGCTGCTACGCTGAGAGCTGTTGCGGTTGCATTATGGTCGTAGCTTGCGCCTGCCGGTTGCGTACCTATTACCGGTGTTGCGGCATCAATTATCGGATTTACAACAATCGTTGCCACTGCACTCGGAGCGTAAACCGTCTGATGACCGTCAACATTGGTGTTGGTATTGCTTACCACAACATAGTAGTAGAACGTGCCGACTACATCCACGGGAGGCGTAAACGTTGGATACGTTACACCGAGTACCGCTTCGCCGCCCTCATTGCTGGCGCTTGTGTTGACGTACCACTGATAGCCCAGTGTGCCGCCGTCGCCTGAAGTTGCCGTTACGCTAAGAGCTGTTACGCCTGTAGCATCCTTGTCATAAACTGCACTTACAGGATTTGCGGAGATTGATGGCTGTTCGGCGTCGATAGCAAACACCTGTACGGCGCCTGCCTGACCGAGAGGCTCAATCTCATTTCCGTAGAAATCATATTTCGGATAATCTGCCGGAAGCACTGCGGGCAACCTGCCTGCTGTAGAAGTGCCGGTCAACACGTAGAGAGAACCTGCTACAATCTGAGGATCGGTTACAGAAACACTTTGTACTGTATTATCGAAAGTCCACTGATAACTTGTGTTGTCATACACGTTATAACCGCCGTCAATACCGTAACTAATGGCATTATACGCGTTATGCATCACATGACTGCCATTGGTGTTTGTTGTGGTATTACCGTAGAAAACATTTCCCGTCAACTTGAAGTCTCCCGAAACGAAAGCCAGTGCGCCGCCTCTGGTTCCGGGGGTCGTGTTGTTATAGAACGTACAGCCTTTTATATCAGCCAGACCATAATTACTGTACACGGCGCCACCATAGTTGTTGGCATTTGTAGCAGTGTTCCGGTTATTACTGAAGATACAGGACTCCAGAGTGAGCGTACAATACTGATTCTGTATGGAACTTCCGGTATTTGTCGGATTACCATCAATGAAACGTATCCGACGGAAAGTCAGATTGGGAACCAGAGCTATTGGTTCCGATCCATTTATTGAATGGGTAATGGTGCCATTTATAGCCAGATGTTTGTTGGTGGAGCCGGAAGCCTTAATGGTAATACCGTTTCCTTCTATAACCATATCTCTCACGGGTTTCGGCAAAGTAAAGTTAGCAGTATAACCTGTCAGTTTGATGGTGTCGCCGGAAAGGGCGTCAGCAATCTTGATAATGCTTCTGAACCTGCCATTTGCCAGCGTCATAGCTCCACGCAGTGTCATTATCGCATCTCCCAGAACCTCTGTCGGTGCGGCGGTGAGGTCTTCTTTGGAGGTTACCGTAATAGTGGTGGCAATGACAGCGCGCACCTTTTTAGCGCCCGTTGCCAAATCTACCGTTAAGGTTGCTTTCGGCTGACCTTCCACTTCCGGTTCTACAACATCGTTAACCTCCCAGTCGGTTAATGTAGCATAGGCATCGACGGGTGTCGGCGTTACCGTTACCGAAGCAGCGGATGCGATACCGTCAGCGTTTACAGTTACCGGAGCAATGCTTACCGTTCCGTCGCCAAGAGCGCCAAGGTCAAGCAGATAATCGGTTGCATCAAGTTTCGCCTGTACAGCGCCAAGCTGACCGCCACCAACAATGGGCTGTCCGTAGAAGTCCACAGTCGGATAATCTGTCGGAAGCTCTGCGGGCAATTTGCCGGCAGCTGCGCCATCGGCAGGCACGCGGAACGTTGCGAACGAGAAGTTCGGAATGACAGATGTTACATCGGTTGCGCCAAACGTCAAGCCAACAGTTGTGCCGCCAAAGACATTATAGGCGCTCACGGTAGCCGCTCCTGTTCCTGTTGTTGGATCTTCGCAGAAAATGTCTTCGCCTCGACAGCCCGCCGGTTTGCTGTACTGTACAGCGTTAACACTGCCCGCCTTGTTGGCATAGAAGACATTACCCGTAAGCGTAAGCTTACCGCTATTGACGTTGTAGATAGCGCCGCCATGACGGAAAGAGCGGTTGTTATAGAACGTACAGCCTCTGATATTGAGCGTACCCTGATTCCAGACTGCGCCACCAAAACTGGATGCACCGGTCATAAAGTTATTACTGAAGATACAGGATTCCACAGTGGCAGTAACATTGGCGTTGTTAATCCTGACTGCAGTGCCTGATCCAGTGGCGGCAGCATCCATAAAATGCACCCGACGAACGGTTAGAGAAGTGCCTGCCGTTCCTGCATTAAATATGTTGTAGCGCTTGCCTCCCGAAATCGTTACGCCGTCGCCTTCAACCGTAACACTTTTGGTAAGGCCGATCAAATTAGTTACCAGTATGATGGTATCGTTTGCTACATTTGGTGCAAAGGTGATTAGATTCGTGCCGGTAGCAGCGTTCACCTGATAAGCCGCCCTTCTCAGTGAACCGACGGGAGAGGCGGCTTCAGTCGTCACGTTTGCATCTTCTGTGGTGGTTACCAAAAAGACTTTGTCGTAATTACTGTACACCGTTACTGTGCTGGTAGCCACTTTGCCATCATTGGCGGTGGCGGTGATAACTGCCGTGCCGGCGCCTACTGCCGTTACAAGACCGGTAGCATCTACGGTGGCTACTGCAGGGTCGCCGCCTGACCATGTTACGGTCTGAACTGCTTCTGCGGGCAAAACGGTTGCCGTCAGCTGTGAGGTGCCAAGCGTAGAGCCGAAAGCAACATACGGCTTGTCAAGCGTAATGCTTGCAACATCCGGAATAACCGTTACCACGCAGGTGTCTTTAAAAGTACCACCCTCGCCGGTAGCGATGATGTTTGCCACACCCTTAGCTATTGCCGTTACAAGACCGGTAGCATCTACGGTAGCTGCTGCCTCGTTATCACTTGACCAGGTTACAACCTGATTAGCTTCTGCGGGCAAAACCGCAGCTGTCAGCGGTTGGGTACCAAGAGCCGTACCGAAAACAAATGTCGCCGGAGTAACCGTAACATCTGTAACCGGCGGAGTAATGGTTACTACGCAGGTGCCCTGTACGCCACCCTGTACGGCTGTGGCAATGATGTTTGCCGTGCCCACTGCTACTGCCGTTACAAGACCGGCAGCATTTACGGTAGCTACTGCAGTGTTATCACTTGACCATGTTACAGTCTGTGAAACTTCCGAAGGAAGCACCTCAGCCGACAGCTGTTGGGTAAGTTGATACAGACTGAACGCAGCTGTTGCCGGAGTAATGTTTACGCCGGTAGCTATTGCAGCGGTTGCCTGTATTGCGCCTGCCTGACCGCCACCAACAATGGGCTGTCCGTAGAAGTCCAAAGTCGGATAGCCTGCCGGAAGTTCTGCGGGCAAAAGGGCTACCGCCGGACGACCTGCAAAAGGCGCTAGCGTTGCCGGATAAATCGGTAATGCAACTACCTGTGTGTCGGTTGCGTTCTTGTAGCCGGATTCAGCAATGAGGAATCCGGAATAGGGGTCCGTATCATCATAGACATTGTATCCCTGATTACCGGGGGCGCTCATTGTAAATAATGTATTGTACTGCGCTGAATTTGCCGTATTCCCGTAGAAGATATTACCCGTGATGGATATCCCTGCCGTTGGGGTAAAGTAAATTGCGCCGGCACGATTGTAAGCGGCATGGTTGTCGTAGAACGTACAGCCTTTTACATTGAGTGTGGTTGAGCTTGCGCAGTACACCGCTGCGCCATAACTTGATGTTGAGGAGCTGCGGTTGCCGCTGAAAATACACGATTGCAGATTCAGCGTTCCGGCAGTAAGATTGATTGCGCTTCCGGTAGCATCCACAGATGCATTGGCAAAGTGTACACCACTGATATTTACGGTTTTGCTAATTCCGTTGATATCCAGAATCCGGCATGCACCGGCTCCCGAAACGGTAACGCCTTTTCCTGCAATGGTGAGATCTCCGGTAACGGTGGGCAAAGTCGAGCTAAGCGTAATGGTCTGTCCTTCTAACGCGGAAGCAAAAGAGATCTCTCCTATGCCGGCAGTATTTGCTGCAGTGATAGCTTCGCGCAAGGTGGTAAACTCGTCTGCATCCGTATTGTCAGCGATGCTGTTAACCGTAGCTTTGGCGCCAAATACCGCTGTAACTGTCGTATTTCCTGTGACCGTAGTTGAGAGTGTATTTGACGTCTCCGATGATTTTTCAGTGCCTACTAACCAGTATAACAGTGCATAACCGGCGTTTGGCGTTGCCGTCAACACAATCGTTTCACCCTCCGACACCTTTCCGTTACTGATAATGCCGGAAGTATGAGTTACTGTACCGCCAGCGTCGCTTGATGAACTATAAGAGAAACTGAATACTGGCACCATCGATACATCCTGCCGTGCACCTGCCTGACCGCCTGCTACAATGGGATCACCTGTGTAGTCAACAGTCGGATAGTTTGGATAGTCTGTGAAAAGACCTGCGGGCAATATGCCTGCTGCGTTGCTTCCATACGCCAGAAAGAAATCATTGGCGGTGGGGGTCTCGTTTTCGAATGGTGAAACACCTACGAGTATATCATGCGTTCCAAAAGATTTGCCTCCCCCCATTGTAGCATTGGCTTGATACACATTATAGTCGGAAATGATTGTGGAAACCCCATAAATAAGGGGAGTGGTGGATAATCGCGAAGTGTTGTCGTAAAAAATATTCCCAATAAATTCAAGAGTCCCACTAGCCGCGTAACCAATAATGGCACGGGCAGTCCCACTCGTCCCAGCTTCTGCGTTGGCATAAAAATTACAGCCATACGCGGAGATCTTACCACTGGCATTATTTACCCTTAGCACTCCTCCCCACCAAGAACCGCCGACTCCTTTATTGTTGGTGAAGATACAGGAGTGCAAATTTACCTGAGCAGGTCCATATACATATATTGAAGATGCCTGATCGCCACTACATCTACCTTTGGTAAAATGCACACGGCTAATGGTCGCTGTGCCATTGGCAAAGTACAGATGCCCTGCCGCAGTTGATGATATATCATTTTTTGAAATGGTAACGCCATTACCGTTAATGCGGAGTTCTCCGCTAATGTTAACTTGTGGCAAATCGCTGGTTAGCGTAATAGTTTGAGTAGCCAGCTCCGAAACAAAAGAAATTTCACCGTCACCATCACTATTTATACTGGTAATAGCTTCACGCAAAGTGGTAACGCCGTCTTCGGCAATAGCATCGCCGGTGGAGTTTACGATGTGGTGATATACCGCTGTTACAGTCTTGTTAGCATCCATTGTGATTGTTAGCGGGTTAGCATTGCCTGCATTGGCGCCATTTATTTTCCAGTACATGAACCCGGGATCAGCAACTGAAATACTTACCTGTGTGTTTGCCGGTATGTCAATATTGGTTCCGCTATACCCGCCGGATACTACCACCTGTTTGGTGCCGGTAGCACTTGGAAGAAAAAGAGTGTAAAACACCTCTGTTAGCTCACGCTGTATGGCGCCTGCATGACCACCTGCTGCAATAGGATTGCCTTCAAAGTCCACTGTGGGATAGCCAGCCGGAAGTGGATTGGGCAATCTGTTTTTTGCACCACTGTTCATTACCAGACCGAAATTTGCGAAGGAGATAGTCTGTTCTGCTACGTTAAAATCATTTCCACCAAAGTCAAAGTTCGAGCTAGCACCGTTAGTACCGTCATAAACGTTCTGATTTGTGTTTATAGTGTTATAGCTGGAAGATATTTTATACACATTCTTACCTGTAGGAGATGAATTTTGATAAAAAATATTTCCGGTAAGGTTCATTTGCCTTTGGTCAGAACTTGTAGCGCCCGTTGTATATATGGCGCCACCACGATAGATTGAATAGTTGTCATAAAATGTACAGCCAAATGCATCAAAATCGGAATAGTTGAGGTTTATAGCACCTCCCTGTCCACTTGAATGGACATTCCGACAATGGCTGAAGATGCAGGATGTCATAACTACGACAGCACGATCAATATTTATTGCTGAAGAGGTGTAGGAAAGTGCCCCTCCATTCTTGAAATGTACACGGTCGATGTTTATGGAGAATTTTTCAGACGCAGTTCCTTCCAGGTTCAGTATCTGGAACTGGTTCTGTCCATCAATCGTAATACCGTTTCCAACAATGTTGAAAGTAGTTATCGCACTAGCGGACCTTTCAAATTTCAGCATATGTGCTGTAAGCACAATAGTTTCTCCTGATAATAGAGGATCAATGGTGATTGTACCGCCTACGGTGTTCAGAGCGACAAACGCTGCTCTCAACGATCCGGCAGTCGGGTTATTGTTGTCCCCATTGTCTGCTACCGTTGTTACGGTGTAGTCCACAGCTCCAGCGAAAGAAGCGCCGCCGAAACAGATTGCCACAATGGCAAAGAAAGAAAGAATTTTTTGTTTCATAAAAAATAAAGATTAAGTTAATAAAAAAGGAAAAGAGTAAGTATGCTAAAGATACAAACAGCATAAGGAAAGAAAAATTTTAGAGAGGTAATGTGCAAAAAATGAGGAATCCTCTCGTCTTCCTGTCTCTCTGCACCTACTCGCGTCCGGCTTCTCACAGCCGTCCCCGAAATAGTATCAGTCTCCCATACACGGCGTCTGTACGGGAAAACTCCTCCTGTATTTTGACATATAATTGTAATCATGTCTTGAAAAGTTCTACAGTAGAAATATTACACCTAAACCGCCCCCAAAAGTACACATTTTTCTTACACAAAACACTAAACCAAGAAAAATAAAGATATTTATGATTATTTAATATTGGTTAGAGAATAGTAGGGGCGCACCTGCGTGTGCGCCCAAATCCAAATCCAAATCCAAATGACATTCCCGATAATGAATCCATTTCAGGGCGAACACGCAGACCGCCCAAAACAGGGCGAACACGCAGACCGCCCAAAACAGGGCGAACACGCAGACCGCCCAAAACAGGGCGAACACGCAGACCGCCCAAAACAGGGCGAAC
>JAISXJ010000184.1 GCA_031270565.1 Prevotellaceae bacterium | reverse complement strand
ACCGGACAGAAAAGAGCAGATAAAGGCAGTGGCAGATGCCATAGACAAGCATATCCACGCGCATTATCGCATTTATCCCATCAACAAAATTGCCTGCGACGAGCTGATGCAAACCAATTATGCCGCCGACTGTTCCGACAGCGAAAAAAAACAGGTAAAAACCTATTTAGAAACGCAGTTAGCCAAAATCAATATGCCGAATCAGCTTGCGGAATGTCGGCATATCCTGTTGACAATGTATGCCAACCCGTTCCGGAACTATCTGAAAGCAATAGAAAACACGATTTAAAACATGTAACAACTTATATCTAATTATTTATTCTTTAACACCTAACTCAATTATTATTATGTTTAAAAAACACCCCAAAGGACTCCTTGCCGCCGCCCTTGCCAATATGGGCGAACGCTTCGGATTCTACATTATGATGGCTATTTTGCTGTTGTTCCTGAACAACAAGTTCGGGTTTTCAGGCTCGCAAGGCTCGATTATCTATTCCGTGTTCTATGCGCTTATCTACGTCCTTGCCTTAGCGGGTGGACTTATTGCGGACAGAACAAAAAAGTACAAGCTCACAATCATTTGCGGCTTGGTACTGATGACAATTGGGTATCTTCTGCTGGCATTGCCTACAAAAACGCCGGTGGAAAACATGCCACTCATTCTGACGCTGACCGTTGTTGGGCTGCTTTCTATCGCATTCGGGAACGGTTTGTTTAAAGGCAATCTGCAAGCGGTGGTCGGACAACTTTACGATGACCCGAAATATGCCGACAAGCGGGAAACAGGTTTTCAGATTTTCTACATGTTCATCAATATCGGGGCTATGTTTGCGCCGTTGATGGCTGTCGGTCTGCGCAACTGGTGGGTGCAGAGCAACGGTTTCAAATTTAATGCCGACCTGCCCGAACTGTGTAATCAGTTTCTCCGAGGTAATCTCTCCGAAGAGGCAATGATACGCTTTACAGCGCTGGCAGAGCAGGTTGGAAACAGGTCTGCCGATTTGGTTACCTTTGCCAATGAATATCTGAATGTTTTCCTTACGGGCTATCATTACTCTTTCGGTATCGCTATTTTCGCCATGCTGATTTCCTTGACAATCTTTTTAGTCTATAAAAACAGATTACCCGACCCTGCCCAAAAGACGGTTGCCATTAAGAATACCGCAGCAAACTCCGCTACAGAAATGGGCGCAGATGAAATCAAACAGCGCCTTTACGCTCTTTTTGCCGTTTTTGCCGTTGTGATTTTCTTCTGGTTCTCTTTCCACCAGAACGGACAGACGCTCACCCTTTTCGCCAGCGATTACACCCGTCTCTTAAAGATTGATTTGGGCTTTACATCTCTTGAAGGTGCGGAAGTGTTTCAGGCATTTAACCCATTCTTTGTCGTATTCCTTACGCCGATAATTATCGGACTGTTTGGATGGTTGAAAGCCAGAAAAATCGAAATCTCAACGCCCAAAAAGATTGCCATCGGCATGGGAATTGCCGCCATTGCATTTACCGTGATGATTTTAGGTTCTATCGGTTTGCCGAGCACATCGGAAAGAATTGCTATGGGCGGACTGGATGACGTACAGCGTGTAACGCCATGGCTGCTCATCGGCGCCTATTTGATATTGACTGTTGCCGAACTCTTTATCAGTCCGTTAGGAATTGCCTTTGTGTCGAAGGTTGCGCCGCCGCAATATCAGGGAATTATGCAGGGATGCTGGCTTAGCGCCACGGCGCTGGGCAATCAGCTACTTTTTATCGGCGTCATTTTCTACAAGTCTATTCCCATTTGGGCGACGTGGTCTATCTTTGTTTGCGCCTGCCTCATATCCATGACGGTGATGCTGGTGCTGCTCAAATGGCTTGAAAAGGTTGCTCGCTAACCGAAACGCGCGTACAAAGAGCGCTGTTATTTAGTTCTTGCGAACGAAAGCACAATAAGAAAAGCCCCGCGAGGGGCTTTTGCTTTTAGTTATCAGTATCAAGAGCCAAGAAATAATAAAAGATTAACCGCAATCTGTATGGGGCTGTGTATATGTCAAAACTTTTATGTACATTTGCACCCACTTTTTGGAGAGATGGCAGAGTGGTCGATCGCGGCGGTCTTGAAAACCGTTGAACTGAGAGGTTCCGGGGGTTCGAATCCCTCTCTCTCCGCAAGAAATACTATCAATTTCATATCAGAATAGGGACTAAATCAGGGACTAAGAATCCGGCTTTAGTCCCTGATTTTTGTACGTAAGCGGTATCCCGTCTTGCTTTGGCAACTTCTTTTTCAGAAATCAAGTCGAAAGCGCAGTCGCACCCCCCACTTGATAGCGTCAGTATCGTAACGGTGCGTGAGACGCCATACCGACTCTGCTGTTAATATCCGTAAAATGTTGGTTATCCCAATGCCTGCTTCGATATAGGGCTGTTGCAGATTGCCCTGTCGAGGCATATCCATCACCGCACGATGCCCGTCCCGCAGAGCGCCATAAGCCATACTAAAAAGCAAAACCTCACGCAGATTAAATTGTTTTATCCAGGGAATTTGATTAAAAATCAATCCGTTGGTGTAATAGCGCCAGTAGAGAGCTATGTAGGCATCCGACATAAATTCAGCCTGATTAAGCAAGTCGAAATGATACGTGTTATACCATAATCCACGCGCGGCGCACGGCATGTCAAGCAGCAGATAAGGCAAGTTTCCTGCAATCAGTCCGCCTTCAATGGCATAATCCATCCGTCCGCGCCAGAGCGGCAGCGACTGTTTGACGGTTATTTTCAGTTTTCCGTATGGCGACATTTTCTCTCCGGCTTGATAATAACCGGCTGTAAGCTGGCAATTCAGTACGGGGCGGTCTGTTCCCAGATAATAGCGGTGAAAAAAATGGTCAATGGAACGTTGCCCGAATGACATCCGCACACCGACAGTGGCGGTGGCTGTGAAAACAGAGGTTAGCGGCACACCACCACTGCGCTCGAAAGTAACCAGACGGCTGGGCAAGAGTCGGGCAGCCTCCATATCGGTGGTCAGCCGAAGTCCCTGCCGCTCATAACGGTGCCGGAGAAGAATTTGTTCCCTATATATCAAACCATCATAATGCTGACTCAACGAAAAAGATGTGAGCAGGTTTTCCGAATTTCTAACTATGTTATCATTCAGCAACAGCGCATCCTGATAGCCGTAACGCATCACATCATTATCATAAAACATTCCCAAAAGATGACTCCTTTTCCTGCCGAAACGGTATTGCAACTCTCCGCCGTACTTCCACCGCCTGTCACCGACGCCATAACCGCCATAGCCGCCAACAGTAAAATGTTCATTGAGCCGCTGTCCCGTTCGCAGAGATAGCGTAGGACGGAACCCCTCTAACCGGTTATAGCGCAACAGTTCGACAACGGGACCAATGTCCAGTTTCCACGTGTGTACATAGCCATACATCCACAAATCGACCAATGTATGGGCAATTCGTTGCAGGCGTGTATTGTTGAGCGAATCAATGGCAGCGGAGAACTGCCGTTCCGCCGCATCCACGTGAAGTTGCGCATCAACAACCGTTTGAAGCGTATCGGCAGCAAGACGAAAAGCCGAACAGGTGTTTCTCTCATCCAGAATTGCCTGTGTATAATGTCGGGAACTGTCCGCCTGAAAATGAAAATCAAAACCCAGACCGTGCGCCGTCTGTTTGTAAAAATAGCGGACAGAATCCACTTTTGCGAAATCCTGTACCAGATGAAGATGTTTTAGAAAATTGATGTTTGCCGCCGGAGGCATTGCCGCTTCGATGCGCGTAAGAGCGTAATGTTCCGCATCAATCCACAACGTACCCTTGAAAGCAAGATTTTTGTCATTCTTGGGACGGAAGCGTATCCGGTATAACTTGACAGAATCCTGATAGAGACTGTCAATAAGGAAATAATCGTAATAAAGCGTCCCATGATTTGCCAGCGGACTGATGAAATTCTTTTGTAAAACCGTTACGTAGTTTCGATAAAAATTGATGACCGGCAAATAGCCGGTAACAAGCTGCGTAACCTGCTGTTGCGGCATCAGATGAACGACATTGACCTTTGTTTCAATTGCCTGCTGCAAGACGGCGCCCTGTTGATGACTTTCCGAAAAAAGAGTATGATTGAGATAAATCGGCAACAGACCGGTGGAATCGGTCTGCGGCACAATACCCTGCTGAAGCTCCTTGAAGATGCGTCTTTGCAGTGATTTCTGAGGAATATTACTCAGGAAAAGACGTGTTTGCCGTTCGCGGAGGTTGTCGAATCCGCTCAGAAGTTCGGGATTATTGACAGGACGATTCTCCCGCACGCGACGCAGGATTGGCAGTGCCTGATTCTCTTGCGGGGAGACTATCACAGCTTCGAGCAAATTAACCTGTTCTTCGAGTTGAATGGTAACCATCTGGTCGCGCAGATTACGGTCAAGCCTTACCACAGTCTGTTTATAGCCCACTGACGACGCCATCACAGCCTGCTGCGGGCTTGATGCACGCAGCATAAAATAGCCTTCACCGTTGGTTTGCGTGCCAATATCGGTGTTTTTAAACCAGACATTCACCGCTTCAAGCGGCGTATGGTCGGTGCGACTTACCACCTGTCCGATGACAATAATGTCCTGTGCCGCCATCTTCAGGACAAAAACAAACAGCATAACGAAGACTGTAACAGGTCTTAGTGTCAGAGTATGATTCAACTTTTCACATCAAATTAAAAGATATTGTGGGAGAACATCAATCACAAGTAATACCTAAACAGAAAATTGGCAAAGTTATTGCCTTGAATTTACATAGCAATCGTAAAGGCGAATGTTACCGAGAGCCAAGAAACGCACGCAAACAAAGCAAAAAGCCCCCATCTCTGGAGGCTTTTCTGTTGTCTGAACTCGTATCCAGTTGTTTATTGATATGTAAATTCTTTTTCCAGAAACAGAGTTTGCGTAGCATCATCTGCACTTCTTACTTCAACATCCACTGTTTGTCCTTGTGTTCCTGGCGGAACTTGGCAGGTAATAATTCTGGG
>JAISXJ010000123.1 GCA_031270565.1 Prevotellaceae bacterium | reverse complement strand
AGGTCTGGCGACTTTTGGGACGACTTCGTCGATCAACCTTGTCCAATCAATTCTTTAGGCAAAATCTCATTCAGTAAATCTCTTACAACATTGTCAAAATGGGGGGGGGGGGGGGGGCGATGTTACCATTTTTGTTTTCAGAATTATACCCGGCACACTGTCAATTTCATTTCCGTTTTCCAAAGCAAAAGCCAATTCATTTACCGTTACCTCACCTTCGCCTATTACGCCGTAATCTGCAGTTTCCAGTGCCATCATCGCAACAACCGGGTCGGCGGTGATTATCCCGCCGCCAACAATGGTAATAATGTCAGGCGAGCATTCCTTACACGTATCAAGAACATATTTGATTACTGAATACTGCCCGCTAATGCCGCCTGTTAAAACGACATCAATATGGTTTTTAATTATTGATTCTCGTATCAATTTATCAATATCTGTTTTGTAGTTTATGTTCAGCGTGAAGACATTACGTCCCGATGCTTTTAGCGCAGACGACACCAAACCAAATCCATAGGGGAATTGGTACCACATCGAATCGTTATCAACCATAACGGGCATTATCATAAGATAATTCAACCGCTTGGCTGTCGGGTCCGGCAACTTTATCATATCAAGAAATTCTTGCGTGATGTGCTGCGGCATATATTGGGTCATTGTATTGCACCTCCTAAAATAGTTGAGGGTGTTGTTTTACTAATGATTCTGCCATAAGAAAATATTGCGGCACAGAGGTTTCTTAAGGATTTCTTTGAGAAATATCATTACTGAAACAACACCCTCTTTTTTATCTCTCTTCCTTCATCTATAAAATGTGTCCGCTACTCAGCCATTATACAAGAAATCTGTAATTTTGGAAAATGGCTGGGTTAAATTATCCGTGTTATATACTATTACTTTTGGGTAATCCGCATTATTGTCCATTATCGTCGTCTCCGTTCATTCTTGTTAATATCTGCATTGCATCGTCATCTAATGTATCCTCCGGTCTGGAACAATCGTCAGGCGCACAACAAGCGGCGCATCCGGGGAAATGGTCTTTACCGTATTTCAACATACCTCTCCAGAAATCTTTAACTTTTTCGCTGCGCCACATTTCCAGCATTGTTTTTTCGTTGACGTTTCCCAAATGCTGCGGCTTATAAATGGTTTCACAATGGCAGACTCCTCCATCCGGGAAGATTGTTATCTGGAAGAAGCACGGCGGGCAAACTTTACGCGGACGATGAATGTCGCCGTATCTGCTTTCGACGACAGCTGACGGATTTTCTTTGTACGCGACACCGTCGTATACCGGTTTTACATTTTCTATGTGGATTCTATCAGAAATTGGATTGAACATATCGAAAAACAGTTGTTCGTCACCATCATCGAGAGCAACATCCATTGTCTTAATGTACATTTGTTGATTCGGCAATTTATGTGAATAGTAGTATTCAATATTGCTAATCAACTTGTTGATGCTAAGACCGACTCCGCATACACTTTTGTACTTTTCCGTCGTGACACCCTGTACCGAAATTTTCAAAATACTAAGACCGGCAGAAATCAGCTTATCCGAAACATCCGGCGTCAGCAAACTGCCATTTGTTATCACCTCCGCATGCTCGGTAATTCCGCTGCGCATAGTAAGACTAATCATTGCCGGAAGGTCTCGGTTAAGTAAAGGCTCCCCTTGACCGACAAAGATTACGGATTTTAGTTTTCGTCCATCCTCTTTAAGTCCGTTAAGCGCAACCTCAAACGTATTGAGACTCAAGTCTGTATCATCAATATCATATCTTGACTTTAACGTTTCTTTATCAAGAGCGTGTAAGCAGTAGTTGCACTTAAAATTGCATCTGTTTGTAGGATACACGTAAAACGCATATGGGTAATCAAGCGGAACGACGTCCGCAAGCCTTACTCGGTTTTCATTATTACTCAACGGTTTAATCTCTGCCATTTTGCACCTCTGTAAAGATTTCATCCAAATGAACAATTTGAATTCCATCATCAAAATTATTGCGAATGTAGGTTACAATTGAAACAGAAACATTCGTTGTTGCAGTGACAATCACAGTCTTGACTTTTTCAGCGCGGATAATATCCGGAGCGGATACGACCTTCCCTGAAAAAAATGAACCTTGTTTGTCAATCGAAGAATCGACTAAGAAAACCATACTGCTATTCATTAACTCAGAATAGTCAATCAGTTTGTTTATACCATTTACGGCTGGCCAGAATGCAGTCGGACCGTTTTCTAAGAACCGGGTTAGATTGTTTTCGAATATTAGTTTGTCGATGTAGTCGATTGCATAAAGGTTTAGATTATGGTCGCAAGAGGGACAGCGGTATACTGACAGTTTTCTTATAAGCTGCAGTCCATCTACCGCAATACGCTCTCCGCAGTACGGACATATTCCCAAAATGGAATAGACAGGAAAAGCGCCGGCTCTTTTGATGTTCAAAGTCGCATCGGTCAACAAATCGCGTTCGTTTGTATACTCCTCGATGAGCTGCAATATTTTATTGATGTCCGCATCAGATAACTTGGAAAAATTGATTTGCGGACAACCGTCTTTGAGGTATTGCACAGGGTCCTTAATATACCCGTTTTTTATTGCGTAATAGTAATCGTCACTACCCGGATACGGAATTATCCAATGAGTGTCGATATGAACAATCTTCCGTAGCACACGCCATGTTTGCAACGTGGTGTGTGCTGTTTCAAACGTTTCAATTTGGTCTCCGAATATTAAATTGCCTGTAAACGGCATATGATTTTTAAGACAAAGCTGAATACCGTCAATAATCTGTTCTGCTGTGATGTGTTTTTTCATACTTTTCAAAACATCGTTATTGAGCGATTCAATTCCGAACGTAATCAGAGTACACCCCGCGTCTTTCAGCAAAAGAATCATGTCTTCGGTTATCATATCGGCGCGTGTTACAGCGGAAAAATTGACGCCGTACGGTTTGATGCGCTCACAAAATCCTTTCACCCATTCAGGGTCAGCAGTAAACAATTCATCCTCAAAGTAAAATGAATCAAAACTGTAGCGTTTTACCAGATAATCAAATTCTTCAAAAAAACTATCGAGCGAGCGTTTTCGGTATTTCCTACTCGTAGTATGGAAGCAAAAAGTACAGTTAAACGGGCACCCTCTGTTGCACAACAAAATAGCCGTACGCTTCTTCGAGGCGTCAAAAGTCAAATTCTCAGCCGGACGACGCGAGAATATTTCGTCGTAATGAAATCCTTCCAAATCAGGCCAGGGCAATATATCAATATTCGCTATCGCTGGCCGAACGGGCGTTATCTTGAAATTGTGACCATCATCTTTATAAATAATACCAGCAATATTTGCCACGTTTGTGGTTTTTGTCTCAAAACTGTTACAAAGTTCACAAACCGTAATTTCGCCCTCGCCGATAACACCGTAGTCGGAGTATTGAAGCGCGGTCATTGCCGGTATTGGGTCGCCGGATATAAGTCCGCCTCCCACAATGGTAATCAATTCCGGATTTATCATTTTTGCGGTTTTCAAAATCTCATACACAGACGAGTAAAACGCCGATAAAGCTCCTGTCATCAATACGTCAATATTATGGGCGATTATTGCTTCCTTCAGCAAATCATACAGCGACTTATCTTTGTAGTTGAGGTTCAGGGTGAAAACATTCCTTCCGCTGGCTTTCAACGCGGAAGAGATATAGGCCAGCCCATATGGAAAAATATACTGCTCATTATTATTTGCCGCAAAATTCGGCATTACCAACAGATAATTCAAACTATCTGTCGAATTTGTACACGGCACTAATCTAAGAAATTCGTCTAAATTATTCATATTATCACCTGACGTAAGCATAAAGAACAGTTTCAGCGTCTATTGCGGTATAGTGTCTGGCCGCAAATTTGTAATCAGGAACCAGGGATTTTAAGTATAACGGTATTTCGTACATATCCCAAATAGTATGATATATTGAAATGGCAATTTTAGGCTTCCATTTTCGTATTGTTTCTCGCGCGCCGCGCAGCATAGACATTTCCATTCCCTCGATGTCAGATTTCAGGAAATCAAGCTGCGCTCCACTTAAAAAGCCATCGATGGATTTAATCGCTGCTTTGTCAGCTTCTGAGGCTTCAAGGGTTGTAGTGTATGAAGTTGCTGGCTTATGTGAAGCTGTAAAGCCTATCTCACTGTCACATTCACCCAAACCCGCGTTAATACAGATAATGGCGTCGTCCTGCAGCATCCACTCGCACTTCAACCTCTCGCTGCGATTGCTCAATGCTCTGAACGCGGCAGGATTCGGCTCAAACGCATAATACTTTTTCACATTCTTGAAGTAAAAAAGATAGTCTTCGAGATTTTCGCCGCAATATGCGCCGCAATCAATTGCTGTCATATTTTGGTGTTCCTGATTCCAATAGCCAAAATACTGTTCTCGGATTGGTTGAACTATCGAACTAAAATTTTTGAAATTCAGATTTCCTCTCGACATGATCAGTGAAAAAAAGGTTTGTTTTGAAGTGTCATCTGAGAACAATTCAAATACATTTCTGAAATTGTCCACTTCGTGATTCAGTACCAAATGTCCTATAGAAAGCCAGTCGATATTGCGTTCGTTGAGCAAATGTATAATTTCGGTAGTTCTTTGTCCATAGGCCGCAATGACAACAACCGTGTCAGCGATAGGCAATTCATTTGGTGATGTAATCGGCACGTCAAAGACCGATTTTCCCCATAAGTCCGAGTTTCCGTCACAAAACGCGACTATCGTTTTACCGATTGATTTCAGCCATTCCGCGGTTCGCTTAGCTTGCAGACAATTTACGCCATACACAACAATCTTATTCATAACACGACATTCTCGTTTGAAGAATAGTGTTGTAACGTAGTGTAGTGTAGTGTAGTGTAGTGTAGTGTAGTGTAGTGTAGTGTTCATTGTGTCAACTCCTCTTGGTATAAATTCATCAATTTCTCGCGGTATTCGTCTAAATTGTCATTTTCTTGTATACCGTAATCCGGCACGGTGCATTTGGCGCAAATTGGATTTTCGCGTCGGTTATCAATCAGCGTTCTCAAAAAAACACGCCTTTTTTCGCTCAACCAAATGCTTAGCAGCGATTCTCGCATAATATTGCCCAAAACTATCGGAGGCTCAATGGAGCAGCAACACGTAACGTTGCCGTTTGGCAGAACTACAAGCATATAAAAGGGCATAGGGCAAA
This sequence comes from Prevotellaceae bacterium, assembly GCA_031270565.1. GTDB lineage: Bacteria > Bacteroidota > Bacteroidia > Bacteroidales > Paludibacteraceae > F0058. Next base: position 6,090 of record JAISXJ010000123.1, on the reverse strand, counting down.
TATTCACCGATACCGCGTTATAGTCGCCATGTTTGGTGTGCGTCAGTTTGTCGGCTAGTTTTGAATGGTCAATTTGCTCAATAAACGGGAAAAGGTGTTCCACTTCGGCGGTGTCACATATCGGGTCGAATAGCTTGTGAAACATTTCCGCGGTCTCGGATTTCGCAAGAGCAATATCAATGATTTTCACAAAAAGATCCGTGATTTCATTGTTGATATAAAAATAGCGTATACTATCAATAAAATTACTGAAATCAATATTGGTATCGCAAACTCGTTTATAATCCGAAGCGGTTATTCCTTGTAAGGATATACGCAAACGGTCAAGTCCGGCGGCGATTAGCGCGTCTGATATTTCGCGGTTCAACAACAACCCATTTGTCACAATTTCGGTACGTCCAGCAGAGTTTTGTGATTTTGCGTAGGCAATCATCTCGGCGATTTTCGGATTGGTCAGCGGTTCGCCGTGTCCGGCAAAAATGAGCGCTTTCGGCTTTGCCGGTAACGCCGCAATGCTGTCAATCGCTTTTTTATAGATGTCAAAAGACATCATTTGCGGTTTGAAGCCTATACGTTCCTGTTCGTCGCTGCTCAACGATTGTATACAGTAATTACACTTAATATTGCAGTAGTACGAAGGAAATATGTGAATTGAGAAAGGGGAGTGCAATGGTAAGTGTTTGAATAGAGGCGCCCGCAATGGCTTGCTCATTTTATCGCCTCCTTATCTACGGCATAAAGTACGGTTTCCATTGTGGCGGTAGAATGTGTGTCAAGATTAAATGAATAATCAGGGTTGAATTCGTGCAACAGCAATGGTATTTCCCATATATCGCTAATATAATGGTACACACAAACTGCCAAAGCCGGTTTATATGCGCGGATTAACCGCTCTGCGCCGCAGATAGCCTCAATTTCAGAACCTTCAATATCCATCTTGATAAATGTAGGCGCAAACTTCGGCAGGACATCATCAAGTTTTACAACCTGTATCGCAGTGCCAGTATTGCCGACAGTTCCGGCTCCGAACGCTCCATCTATATGTTTCATTTCGCCTCTATTTCCGACAGCGCAGGGGAAGAGTATCGCTTGGTTCACTTTATTTTTATTGTTGTCAGCGGTTTTAACCAGCCTGTTAAACAGTTCAATTTCCGGCTCGAATCCTACATACGCATTGATTGTACCTGAATAATGCAGTATTTGTTCGAGAGTATCACCGATGTACGAACCACAGTCGATGACATCAGAATACACGTTTGGCACATTTGTAATCAAGTATTGCGGCGATTTTTCACTGCAGTCATAGTTTTCATAATCGCGTATTCTGTGTGCGCTTATAATATTATCGAAGACAGTACGGCTATAATCGTCACGCAGTAAGTTTCTTGCGTTTGCTTTTCGAGTATTCACCAGCGGGTCGCTCCAATCGCCCGCGTAATTAAACTTATCAAATTTTATTCTCTTTGCAACGACAATTTGTCCGTCGCTAATCTGCCAACCGACGTGCAAACTGTGAAGTTCAGAGTATAAATCTTTGTATGCCTGTGGAGTAAGCGTTATGCAAATCATTACGTTCGCGTTCGCTGAAATGGATGCGTCGTTCGGGTTTAGTACAGGCAGTCCGAGCAATGTCTGTCCGCTGCGTGCCGCTCTGTCGATAAAGGCGAGAACGCTTACTTTACGCTCTGACAGTATAGGGTGCATAAGCCTGCCGAATGCACCCGCGCCGTAAATATAAACTTCATTCATAATTCGTCATGATTCCTTTTTATTCGTTCATACAATTCCCCGCGGCAGTCGTCTAAGTATTCCGCAGGGTCTGTTATGCATATAACTGACGAACACTCGTCGCAAGCCGAAAAATGCCTGTATCCGTTGATGAGATTACTGCAGAGTAAAGAGTGTCTTTTAGTTCCGTCCCATATCTCAGCCAGGGAATTGTCTTTTACGTTCCCCATCGAGAATGAAGCAGGCAATCCAGGGGTTGAACACGGGAAAGTGTCGCCATCAACTCCTACTTGCAGAAAATAGAACATAATTCCACAAACTTCACGGCTTTCAAATGGCTCATTGTTGAGATTCAGCAAGCGGTCTGTAATACCGCCGTGGTCTCCCATCTGCTTTTCCATCACGACTAAGTGTTCAATATATATGGTATCGCAAATGTGACTAAACATATTATAGAATTTATTGCGTTCATCATTATTATTCAAATTCGCATCTATTATCTTTATATATATTTCCGTATTTTTACGATATTCGTAAAGATAACGTATGTTTTCAACATATTTATCCATATCAACCGCAAAACCGGCAATATCTTCATATCGTTCCGGCGTTAACGCTTGCACTGATATTTGTATACGATTTATCCCGCTGTCAATTAGTTCATCAGATACTGAAGGTGAAAGAGCTACTCCATTTGTTATAATATCGACCCTTCCGTCAAATCCTGAATTACGTAGTTCTTTTGCCATTTTCGACAAGTTAGGATTCATCAGAGGTTCACCCAATCCTGAAAAACATATGCGTTTAGGCAATTTCGGGAAACTCATTATATCACGCACAATTTTGGAAAATAATCTCATATCGATATGTTTAATACTGAATCCGGTTTTCGCGAACGCCCCGTCCGCATCTCCACGAGTCGAGTGCATACAATAGAAGCATTTCAAGTTACAATATCGTGTCGGTTCAATGTACATACCGAGCGGGGATGCGAGCGGAATTACTTCCTGTAAGTTTGTACGCTTGGTATCATATGAAGGTTTTATTATCGCCATCTTTATATTCCTTTTAACGCTGCGTTAAAACGCATAAGATTATCGGGTAAATTGTACTTCTTCGACACAAATTCACGCGCGGTTTTGCCAAAGGTTCGACGGAGCGATTCGTCATTTGCCAAACGAACCATTGCTTGCGCGTACTCATCGGGTGTGCTCACCAAAAATCCGCTGTCTCCGTCTTTCAACAGATACCGCCCAAGAGGTTCACGCGAAATCACGCACGGCAATCCTGCGGACATTGCTTCGAGAATTGTATTTTCAGTAGTGGCGTAGGTATTAGACTGCAATAAATATCCAAATACATCGAAATTTACAAGCAGTTTCTGAATGTCATCAATCCAACCTATAAAGTCAATATACTCAGTCAGTCCTCTTGAATGTACGTCAACAATCAATTCCTCGGAACCTTGACCGGCTAACACAAATCGAACATTTGGTATTCTTTTAATAACAGCCGTACAGTAGTCGAGATAATTCCGAGGCAGTTTCTTGTAACCAGGTTCGCCGAGGTATCCGATGATAAATTTGTCACCGACTTGACGATAATCGGTTTTATACACATAACGTTCCGGCTCAAATTTTCCGAATCCGTACACTAATACCGCAACTTTAAGTCGCGGGTCTTGTCGGGAGAACTCGCTGGTTATCAGCAATACATCTGCAAAATCAACATACATTTGCGGCAGTGGCGGACTTGTTACGCCGTTTTGGTGCATCCATACCACTTTTTTGCAGCTGCATTCAGGAAATTGTTTCAGCAGTTCGTCCAATGATTTATGGTTCCACCAACTAAAAACTGCCGTATCGCAGTCAGCAAGCAAATCGTCTAAGGAAGTACCTATATAAACAGAGATGTTGTTTGCTCTGCAAAATTCAATATGATTCATTTTCAAGGGTGTGTTGAGCAGATAAATGCTGTGGGTATTCGCTTTATCTGCAACAGCCAAACCGCCGATAGCTTTTCCCGCTCCTGCTCCCATATGCGCGGCGATATGAAGAATTTTAGCCATTCTCTATATATCCCTTCACCATTTTCTCAAATCCCAATTTCGCCGAATAGCTTAAATCATGTTTTGCGTCTGATATATTAAACCATTTACGCTGAAAATGCAGTCCGTCATGAGGTCTCGCGCCGAAGTTGAGCGGAGTGTCAACCCCAAGAACGCGCCGGGCCTCCGTCAAATAATCACGCAGTAAACGCGGATTGCCCGACCCGATGTAATACTCACGCCTGACATTATCGCTTTCTCCCGCTAAACGCAAACCGCAAACTAAATCCTCGACCGCAACAATATCGTAATACTCCGTCCCCGGACCCAACTCAACAGCCTTACCGTCAAGCAAACCGCCTATAACGTTAGCAAGCATCTGTTCCGGTTTGACGAATTTCCCGAACGGATGGCAGATTTGCACATATGTGTACTCGATTCCCAGCTTATACGCCAGCTGATTGGTGAGCGCGTGAGTTAAATCCTTGCACAAAATATAAAAATCCGAACCACCATAGCTTCTACGTTTTCGGACGGTATCGGCGAACTTTTCGTACACAGTCCCGAGTATAACAAATCGTTTGCACCCGGAAGCATAGGCCGCATTCAGCGCGTTCAGCGCAAGTGTAACGTTTTCAGATTGTACAGCGGCGTTTTGCCGTCCCGCGCCAGACGCGTCCTGCCACGCTAAGTGATAAAACACATCCGCCGCCGGAACATCGTCAAGCGAATACACCCAAGCTATCTCTTGTGGTAAACGGCTGATGTTCAGGCTGTTCTCACGACACAACGCGGTAACTTCAACGCCGTTAGCAACAAGCTCATTGCGGAGATGCGTCCCGACAAACCCCGTCGCGCCGGTAACGATGGCTGTTGTCAGCATAGATTATTTTATCCTTTTCAGCCATCCATCTGGAGCGCAGGTGATATAGCCTGCTATCACTTCTGGAACCTTATCAATTTTGTAATCGTTGTTCTCCGATAAGAACTTTTGTGCCGCAGTCCACGAATTATTACCCTTTCCCCAAGGTCTGTCAACAATCGGAACATTTGTAAACTCCACAATTGTATCTAATACAACGATATAAGACCCGACTGTTACCAACGGCGCGTATGCTGCTAACTCGTTGTATACGTGTTCGTGAGTGTGATTACTGTCGAGAAAAACCATCACAGTCTTATGTTTCTTTGCAATGTTTGTTACACTTGCCACTACGGTTGGGTCGATACTTGATCCATCAATCAGAGTTATATACTCTTTCATTGAGTGTTCACTAATGGCATTCCTATTGTGCGGCCTAAGTTCAACCTCAATAGATACGACCTCGCGGTGACAATCGCATTTTGCGTCAGAAATGTCAAGTAGTTTCATCATGGAAGCGTAAAATACTGACGAACCTCCGTGCGCAACACCGGTTTCGATAATCAAGTCAGGTTTTATATCCCAAATTAGCTGATGCATGGCTAATAAATCGCCGGGACACGCAATCAATGGCCGCCCCATCCACTTTTGCAGATAGACGTTCCGGTGCTTTCCTTGCTCCTCCAAATAATTATAAGCAGCTTGGGCGTACCTCCCCCCATTTTCTAAAGCACCGGCAATTAACCGTTTAGTTTCTTCTTGAAACTGCTTCTCATAGTCAATCATTTAGGCGGTCCTCCCTATTGCTCACAAAATCCCTATTCGTGTCTTTTCGGCTTACAACTTTAATCTCTCCCATCCACTCAATTCCGAACGCCGGGTCGTCATAGCGGTAAGCACGTTCCGCGCCGGGTTCGTAGAACTGAGTGACAAAATATTGCACCCAAGCGTCGTCCGCCAGAGTCAGGTAACCGTGAGCAAAGCCTTTCGGTACATACAGGGCTTTACAGTTTTCTTCCGAAAGCTCCGCGCCAACCCACTGCCCGAACGTCGCCGAGCCTTCTCGAACGTCAACCGCGACGTCGAATACCGCGCCGCGAACACAAGCGATAAATTTATCCTCGGCAAACTCTCCTGTCTGAGTGTGCAGTCCGCGCAAGGTGCCTTTAAGGCTGTTTGTTGAGATGTTCACCTGCGCAATATCGCCGCGCAATCCCGCCGCCTCAAGCTCACGCTTGCAGAACATTCTCGCAAATGTGCCGCGCTCATCTTCAAACGGCTCACGGCTGACGATATACACTCCGTCCAGTTTGGTTTTCTCAAATTTCATGACTGTCTCACCCTTTCACTACGCTGAACGTGTAATCGTGGGTCAGCAGCTTCAGCAGGGTTTGGTCATTGTGATTTGGGTTGATTTTATTGAGCCAGTTTTTGATTGTGTTCAAATCTTTCT
>JAISXJ010000055.1 GCA_031270565.1 Prevotellaceae bacterium | reverse complement strand
AGGTTGGTCGGCTTGCGTACAATGCAGTTACGCCTCTCGCAAATGGAGTGAATGAATCCCGCTTCATCAACCATCACGCGGTCGCCCACCACCACCGGACTGGTGCTTTTAATCCCCTTAATCCGAAAATTGCCCTTTACCTTGCACGTTGTCAGTTCGCCGTTGCTGAGGCGTATCAGGGAGTCGCTTCCCGTACATTTAATAACCAGACCTTCCGTCATACGCTGGTGATTTGTTGCAACATCCGGTCGATTTCGTCCATCCACTGGGCTGCTGAGGCGTCGCTTGGCATACGCCAGTCGCTGCGCGGAGAGAGGCTGACCGAACCGACTTTTATTCCGTCAGGCATACATGACCGTTTAAACTGTTGAGTAAAAAACCGGTGAAAAAACTCCCGCAGGCAGCGCAGAATGGTTATCCTGTCGTAACTCTCGGCGAATGTCTGCGTTGCCAGAAAGGCTATCTTCGCAGGCGAAAAGCCGAAACGGAGAAGATAGTACAGGAAGAAATCATGCAGAATATAGGGACCAACAATTTCCTCTGTGCGTTGTGCAATGTCGCCCTTTTCGGTGGCGGGCAGCAGTTCGGGGCTGATGGGAGTTGCGCAAATATCGCGCAAAATAGCTTGCTCATCTCCGTCGTCAGAACGGGAGATGCGCCATTCAATCAGATGACGCACCAGTGTTTTTGGAACGCCCGCATTGACGCCATACATAGACATGTGGTCGCCATTATAGGTTGCCCATCCAAGCGCCAACTCGGACATATCACCCGTACCGACCACCAGCCCGTTACGCTGATTGGCAATATCCATCAACAGTTGTGTGCGTTCACGGGCTTGTGTATTTTCAAAAATGACGTCGTGCTTGTCAATATTGTGTCCTATATCGGTAAAATGTTGACGGCATGCGGCGGTAATATCTATCGTCTGGGCGGTGATGCCTAACTTTTGCATCAGTCTGCAGGCATTATTATATGTGCGTTCTGTGGTGCCGAAGCCCGGCATCGTGATACCGATAATCTCCGTACGCGGGCGGTGCAGACGGTCGAACGCCGCTACAGTTACCAGTAGCGCCAAAGTAGAATCCAGTCCGCCGGAGATACCCACCACCACCGTGCTGACCTGCGTCGCACGCAACCTGACGGCTAACGCATTGACCTGTGTATTAAAAATCTCTTCACACCGTTCATTCAGCAATTTTCCGGATGGCACAAACGGTTTGGGATTAATATAACGTGTCAGAGAGGGAAACGTTTTCCCGGACAGACTGAAAGGAATATGCCGGAAAGATTGTCGGGAGATGCGCCCGGGTCCGCGCATAAAGCAATGGTTGCGTTGACGTTCATTTGCAAGCCGCTCAACATCTATTTCCGACACCAGCAATTGACTGTCGAGCGAAAAACGTTCGGTTGCAGCCAGTAGCGTGCCGTTTTCGGCAATATAGCCGTTACCGGCAAAGAGCAAATCGGTGGAGGATTCACCAAAACCCGCCGAAGCATAAACATATCCCGATATGCACCGTGCCGATTGCTGTTCAATAAGTTGACGGCGGTAGTTATCCTTTCCCGCCAGCTCATCAGAGGCAGAAAGATTAAACACAATCTGCGCGCCTGCCAGCGTCTGCAAACTGCTTGGCGGAACGGGCGTCCAAAGATCCTCGCACAACTCAATGGAGAAACACAATTCCGTACTGTCGAACAGTAAATCATTTCCGAAAGGAATGTCTTCCTCTCCGTTTAGACAGATTGTTTTAATATCCGCATCTGTTGCCGAAGCAAACCATCGCACCTCGTAAAATTCCCGATGATTGGGAAGAAATGTCTTGGGAACAACTCCCAAAACCTTACCCGAACAGACCACTGCCGCACAGTTGAACAGCTGGTTATCAACGGCGACGGGTATGCCCACAATTGTCAGCACATCCAGCGTTTTTGAGGCGGCGACAATATGTGCCAGCGCCTCTTCGGCACGTTCAATAAGCGCCGTCTGATGAAACAGGTCGGCACACGTGTAGCCTGTTATCGACAGTTCGGGAAAACATACTGCCTGTACTCCGGCGCTGTCCGCCTCTTGCATCAGAGTAATGATACGCTGACTGTTTGTCAGGCAATCGGCAACCGTTACTACGGGAATTGCCGCTGCCACTTTCACAAAACCGTGATTAAGTCGTTTCATAGGTGATTTTCATATTACAGTGAAAATGGTGATGAACTGTCAATTTCTTCTTTTTTGGAGAATACGGCGGCAATGGTTTTGCTGTTGATGCGCTTTCTGTCGGGGTCAATAAACCATCCCCATTTGTTAAAATAACGAATGGCATTCATAATATGCACGCCAAGCAGATGTCTATCCTTGTATGACCCCCGATTATGCATGTGGATAATGCTGACGTCGGGAAAAAAGACCGTACGACAGTAATTGTGCAGGCGACGGGTGAGGTCAATATCTTCAAGATAAAGAAAATAACGTTTGTCAAAGAATCCCGTTTTCTCCAGATTCGCCATACGTAACATCATAAAACAGCCCGAAATATGCGGTACATCAATGATATGAGAATAATCCGTAGAGCGCATTTCCAACCATGCAATACGCTTTCTCATCCACGACGCCGGCAGAAACCGTCGCCCAATCAAATCTATAGGCGAAGGCAACAATCGACACAGATACTGTGTTTTTCCGTTAGGATAATACACCTTGGGCATTAGTGCGCCAACATCCGGATGTTGATTCAGATAATCAACTATTGTTTGCAGAATGTCCGGTTGAAACTGAATATCCGCATTGATAGCCAGATGATAGGGAACTTGCGAGAAATAAGAAGATGTCAGTCCGAGATTATGTCCCTTGCCATAACCCAGATTTTTATTGTTGAAATAATAACACGCATCAAGCTGTTCAAAACGGCTCTCTTTTGATGGCGAATTGTCTATCAGAAATATTTGTCCGACCGCCGCACTTTGCCGCAACGTATTGACCAGCAGTTTGACCTGTTCAAACGTATCCTTATAGAGTACAATGGAAACATTGACAGACGCCTTGTGGGAAACCTGCTTTTGCCGACCAAAAAACGGGTCAATCTGCTGCAGATAGACATTTATAACCTGTTTAACATCAAAACTGCGTTCCATCTTTTCCCGTCCGCGCAGTCCCATTTGATAACGTTCTTCATCGGAAAGGAGGATAATCTGTTCCATCTTTTGACGCAGCGAATCGGCGCTGGCAGCATCACAGTAATAGCCGTTGACGCCATCGTCCACTGCTACCTTACATCCGGGAGTGTTGCATGTGATAAGCGGTCTGCCCATAGCCGCCCCCTCAAGCAACGACAGCGGCACGCCTTCGCGATAATAGGAAGGTAACACCACACAACTGGCTTTCTTAACTTCCGAAGCTACATCGTGCGTTACGCCCCAGTATTCTATGATGCCTTCTCTGCTCCAGGCATCAATCTGTGTTGACGGAACAGCGTCGGGATTATCCACGCCCACAAATCCCAGCAGGGCAAAACGGACGTGCGGATAGCGTTTTTTCAGACACTGTGCCGCCTCAATAAACTCGCCGACACCCTTTGTCCACAGCATACGGGCGTTGAGCAGAATCACCTGCTCTTTCGGAAGCGCCGTCAAAGGAAACTGGTCAAGATTGACGCCCTCGCCACATTCAAAAACATAAAGTCTGTCGTCGGAGACGATGCGATTGCTACTGAAAAACAGCCTGTCATCTTCGTTCAGCATCCATACCTGCTCGGCTTTGCTGCACGTTATGTGATACAGTTTTGCTACCAGCCACGAGATAAAATTGCGTCTGAGAAACGATGTTCCCAAACCTGTTACCATTGGTATATGCCTTACACCAAGCGTAGCGGCAGCCAGCGAGCCGTAGATGTTCGACTTGACGGTATAAAGAAAACAGACATCAATCTGCCATGCTTTTATCAGTTTCCGGTACTTGAAAAAGAGTATGATGTCATCTATCGGATTAACACCTTTAGCGCTTATATCAAGCGGGATATAGATACAGCCGAGCTCTGTCAGTTTTGTACGAAATTGATCGTTGGCGGGGGCTGCCACAAATACCTCATAGCCATGGTTGATGCAGGCAGTTATCACCTCCTTGCGGAAGTTATAAATACCCCATGCCGTGTTGGCGGAAAATAATATGCGGATTTTCATATCTGGTAATGTTATAAAAATCAGTAATTTCTCTTCAATTAAATGCCGGATATGCGGCGTGTTGAATTTCCGTCTGATTTATTAAATTTAAAATAGGGTCGTATCATTATTTTGCCAATCAGCAGAGCGGTTGAGCCAAAGAGGTTAAACCGATGCCTGATGATTTTGCTTATGCGCTGTCCGCACGACATCTCCGGCAATGCCAGAAATATCTCTATTAAAACCTTGTTGTGTTCGTTCATAGTGTGTTTATGAACGGCATAAAAGGCTTTCAGCCCCTCGTAATGTGCAAAACAAACCACAGGCATTGCACGATTCCGCCACAACAGCAGACATTTCTTCATAAAACTGCCCGGCGCCTTACCTGTAACATTGCCTGCGTGTTGCCGGTAATAAAACAGCGAATAGTCGATATAATCAATCTGCCCCAGCGTAATGGCAGCAAGCGCCAGGACGTGGTCGTGCATGGCATAATACGCCAGTGGCTGCAGCAGAATGTTGCGCATGGCGCTGTTAAAAATAGACGCTGCACCCTGTACGCCCGCATTGAGAAAAAGCAGACTTTCGAGTGTTCGCGGGTACGACAGCGTATTGCGCGGAGCGGTAATGCCATCTTTTTCATTCCATAAAAAGGCATTGGAAAATACCGCCTGAGGAATACGGTTATCCTTTTTTACGATGCTTGCAAGCATCATCTCTATCTTGTCAGGCAACCAAATGTCGTCCTGATCGGCGAACATGACATAATCGGCATTTGAATAGCGCAAAAGCGTTATAAAATGCGCTGCAACGCCCTGATGTGCCATATCGTCTTCCACAAACACAATCCGGCTATCTGTTTGCATCCATTTGCAGCAGAGATTTACCGTATTATCGCAAGAACCGTCATCGTGCAAAATCAGTCGCCACTGACTGTGTGTCTGGTTGATGATGGATGTTATTTGCGCATCCAGATAAGCTTCTCCATTATAGGTTGCTATGAGAATATCAACACTTTGAGTGGCAAAAGAAAGCTGCGCCTCCTCTGCTTGACCGGAAACTGCAAGAGGAACGGAACTGTCCTTTTTCTCAAACAAATGATACTTTGAAATAAAAAACGGTATCAGAGCAAAAATCATATACTGAATATTTGCCGACAAGGTTGTAAAGAAAATATCTTCCATAAACTGCATCACAAGCGCAATTCCCAACAGAGCATAGAGAGTGAGCGCGAAACAGTCTTTTTGTTGTACAAGTTTAAACAGATACCCGAACAGTAACCCCAAAAACAACGCTGCTACCACGACCCCTGCCGTCCCAAAATCTTTGTAAAAAGGAAACAGAGTGGTGTAAACATTGGTGCGATAAACTCGCCTGTCAATGGTTACCTGTACAAATCCCAAAAGGGGATCGACAGGTTCAATGGCGCTGAATCCCAGTTTATACGGAACGGCATACGCCAGTCGAAATGTATTTTCGCCCCAGTGTTTCGATGACTGTGGCTCGACATAACGTTCAAATGCAGGAATAGCCGAAATAGTATACAGGGCAATAAAATCTTTGGTAGTCACCTTGTCTCTGTGGTGGTCTCGCACGGTTTGCAAAACCATAAAGCCAATAAACAATGCAGCCAGCCCGACAACAATGGTACGCATTTTTATTCTTTTCCGATAAAAAAGAATGATGACCGTCGCAAGAAAAATGGTCAAAAACACCATTTTACTCATTGAAACGGTTGCGTAGAACAGGTTTATTGCCAGCAGGAAAAACACCCGCCACCGATTTTCTTTGGAATAACAGAGCAGTTCAAGAATATAGGCTACCAGCCAGACCACGCCGAAAGCCACTGATGTTGTCTCTATTCCCAGCTGTTCGACGCCGTGTATATTGGCAATGCGAAGCACATGAAAAGGGTTAGAGCCTAATCCGGCATTCAGGATGCGATAAACATCATAACCAAGCAGGGGTAGCGTTGCGAGTGAAATGTAAAAATAGATATTGCGTGCGGTAGCGCTTGGCAGTATGTCTTTAAAAGAAGCCCGAACTCTTAACGATTGCATTGTTAAGGCGCTCAGGCAAAAACAGCCGACCCAAAGCCCCATGTTAAGCAGAAACTTTGTGCCTATGGCAGGATGGATTCCTTCATAAAGCATGTAAATCAGCGTACACACAAACCATAATCCCGACATCAGTACCGCAGGCGCCAGAGGCGATTCTTTTGAACAAAGAAAACTCACCACCAGCATAATAGCACAAAATAGACAGAGATAAAGCATGTGTGCAATGGTTTTTGTATGTGACGCTATTTAGAAAAAAAGCCCGAAATTATCTTCCGGGCTTGGTATGCTCGCTTCAAAGCATTTGGCGGGTTATTCAGCAGCCGGAACCTCAACCGCTTCAGCTTCCGTCGGTAGCTCGTTCTCCTGAGGAGTTTCTTCTACCGGTTCGTTGACTGATTCGGCGGCGACAGCAGCAGCAACTTTTGCAGCCTGTTGCTTAGCTAACTCGGCGGCTTTAGCTTTATGTATCTCCCTTTCGATGTCCAAACGCTCTTTCAACTGGGCAGCTTTTTTAGCTTCTGTCCGAGCAATGATTTCATCCGTCTGTTGCGTTTTAGAGGTTTGCCATGCTGCAAATTTCTGCTCCAGAGTTGCCTCATCAAAAGCGCCTTTCTTTACGCCTCCAAGCAAATGTTTCTTCAAAAGAACCCCCTCTTTCGACAGGATGTTACGCACAGTGTCGGTAGGTTGTGCGCCCGTTTGTATCCAGTAGAGTGCACGCTCAAAGTTCAAGTCAATTGTAGCGGGGTGAGTGTTTGGATTGTACGATCCTAAACGTTCGATAAAACGTCCGTCACGCGGTGCACGACTGTCTGCAATTACAATGTGGTAATAGGCATACCCCTTACGTCCGTGCCTCTGCAATCTGATTTTAGTTGCCATAAAAAAAATTTAATAAATGAATACCTAATGTGCTTTTTCTCGAAAAGCGGCTGCAAAGGTAATGCATGTTTTTTAATTCACAATGGATAATTGAAAATTAGGCTAAATCTTTTTTTGAGGCGCTAAACCAAGAGCCAAAAGATTTTTAAACTCTAATATCTGACAACTATTCACTTTTTTAACTTTACACGCAGATATTCTATTACTGCCGGTAGAAGAGAGACAAAAATAATCGCTACGATTAAGAATTTCAGGTTTTCCTGTACCCACGTCAGATTACCGACAAAATACCCCAGAAAACAGAAAAGTGTTACCCAAAGGATTCCGCCAATGATGTTATGCATGATGAAATAACGGTAGGTCATCCGTCCCATACCGCCAACAAAAGGTGCAAAGGTTCGGATAATCGGCACAAAACGTGCCAGAATAATGGTTTTGCCACCATGTTTTTCGTAGAAATCGTGCGTCATGCGCAGATGTTTTTGCTTGAATATTTTGGAGTTCGGATTGCTAAAAAGTTTTGCCCCCAGGGCTTTCCCAATCTCAAAATTAACGCTGTCGCCAACAATTGCTGCGATAATAATTATGCCAACCAACACCCCGATATGCAGATTGTTCGATGGCAGCGCCGCCAGCGTTCCTCCTACAAACAGCAACGAATCACCCGGCAAAAACGGCGTAACCACCAAACCCGTTTCACAGAAGATAATGACGAACAGAATGGCATAAACCCACATGTCGTAAGCGGCAACCAGCTCTGCCAGATGGGTGTCAATGTGAAGGATAAAATCAATGATAAAACGAATGTATTCCATATAATATTAATGTGTTGTTTAACGTGATTTATTCATTTTGCGGCGAAAAAGGAGATATATGCCTCCCAGTAGCAACAGCAGCAAGGGCGGCGCAGCCACATTCCACCAGATTCGGAAATGACGGCTGCCGGAGACAGCGGCGCTGTTGAGCAACCTCAGTTTCAGGCTGCGGTTACGCAGTTGCATCCAGCCGTCGTCGTCGGTGAGATAGAGTAGCGCATTGAGCACAAAATCGCGGTTGCCGAATGTTCGACCTGTCATGCGGTCAAAACCAAGCGGCAGGATGCCAAGCGTACCGTCCTCTTGCTGTTCCACATCGTTGCGGATGATGTCTCCGTCAGCTGCCACCACCATACGTGTCGGCACACTCCGTTCCACCGTTTGAGGCGGACTGTCTATTCCTTTTGGCGGCATACGGTGCGCAAAAACAGAAGGAAATTCTCCTTCCATCACCACCGCAATCGGCAGATACCGGTGACGGAAATAGGTTTCAGGGTCTTGCCGGATGCTGTTTTTCAGGTCAATTTCGGTGGGCGTCCTGTCCACGCGCGAAGCGTTTGACGTAACAAGCAACGGCATCATTACAATGCTGTTTTCATCGTTTGTCTGAGAGATAACGGACGGGAAATCACTCTTTACCGCCGTGCCGTTTTTGGTAATCGGATGATGAGGCGATGTCAGCAACAGCGGCGCATAAGTCCACGGCATGGCTTCAAACTGAGGTGTCTCACCGTGTCGCGCTACATTTACGGGCATCGTCAGGCACTGCCTGTCCTGCACCACCGAAGGTTCTATCCGCACTCCGTAACGAAAGAGCATATCCGTCAGGTTCAGTTCAAGCGGAGCGACAGGAGAAAAACCGTTTTTGGACAGATTATCCGCAGAAAAGATGATGGCGTCAAGCAGCCAGAACACCCGTCCGCCACGCATAATATACTGGTCAATAATATATTTGTCGCTTTCGGAAAAGGCTGACAGCGGCTTGGCAATCACCACTGCCCGATAGCTGTCCAGCACGGAAGCATCACTGCCGAGCATTCCTCTGTCCACCTGAAAATAACGGCTGAAAATGTCTGATGCATCATAATCTTCCAGTTCCGACAGCTCATCGTGCCCCTCGAGAAAGGCAATGCGATCAACGGCAGGCTTTGACAAAATACGAATGGCATCAAGAAATCCATACTCCAGCATTTCGATGGCGTGATTCACGTTTTCGGCGATGTCAATGCCCTGCGCGGGTTGCATCAGACAGACAGGCATTGTGTCGCTGCCAAGCGCCACCTCCGCCCATGGGAAAATGATTTGCTGTTCAAAACTCCCTTGCCGACTGCGGCGCGAGACGGTCATACCCTGCAAACCTTTTTGTTCCAAACGGTCGTAGTTTTTGTAACGCTCCTCTTCGGACGTCGCCGCCGAGGGGTCTGCGTAACGATAGCGTATCTTTTTTGCGCTGTAAGCATTCAGTTCATCTATCAGTTCGTTGATTGCCCGTCTGAGACGAACAATATTTGCATCAGCCTCGCCTCCAAGATAAATGGTTACCTCGACAGGCGTCTGCAAGTCTTTGAGCAGTGTCTTACTGTTGGTCGAAAGGGAGTAGCGACGCTCTTCGGTGAGGTCAATACGAAAGAAGATGACCCGCGCAAACACCAGTACCGTCAAAATTCCCACTGCTGCCCAAATCAGGTATGACAAATATTTTTTCATAGAAATAAATCCGTTACGCATTTTCGTGTGTATCTCCTTTTACGGGTGTGTTGGTTGTTGAGGTTTTGAGTTCGGGATAGCTGATGCGACTGTGATAGATGTTTTTAAGACGTTCCCTGAAAACCGCTTTCACACGTTCCACATCGCGAAAGGTGATTGGCGCATTACGAAACGACCGTTCCTCAATCTGCCCGTCGATGATGATGTCAACCATTTTATGAATACTTTCCTCGCTGTAGTCCTTCAAACTGCGCGATGTTGCTTCCACCGCATCCGCCATCATCACAATGGCTTCTTCCTTTGTACTTGGTGTGGGACCCGGATAGGTAAACTTTGTCATATCAACGGGCTGGTCGGGATAGTCGTTTCGGAATGAGTTATAGAAATAACGTGCAACACTTCGTGCATGATGCGTCCGAATGAAACCGATAATCTGTTTGGGCAAACGCGCCCTTTCGGCAATCCGAACACCTTCCGCCACATGAGCGATGATTATCTGAGCAGCCTCCTCATAACTTTTGCCGGACAGGGGATTGATGCCGGCTAATTGATTTTCGGTAAATATCATAGGATTTGTCAACTTGCCAATATCGTGATAAAGCGCCCCTGTACGTGCCAAAAGGGTATTAGCATTGATTTTTGCCGCAGCTTCCGCCGCCAGATTGGACACCTGCAACACGTGTTGAAACGACCCGGGAGCCTTGTTTGAGAACTCCATCAGCAATTTACTGTTAATATCCGACAGTTCCACCAGCGTAACATCCGAGAGATACCCGAAAAGTTTTTCAAAGATAAAAATCAACACGTAGGCAAAGAGCAGTAACAGAGAGTTGCACACAAAATAAGCAAACATTTCCCACTGCAAATGGCTGATTCCCCCCTCTGCGATGAGCGTCATACCGATGTAAACGACTACATAATCCAAAAATACAAACCCTGCCACCTGCACCAGTTGCGACCGCCGTTTCAATTGTTTCAGATTTGATACCGCCACCATACCGGCGGTAATCTGCATTATCAGGAACATAAACGGATTGGGGGTCATAAAAACAATGAGCATCGTTGTGATGAGGTGAACGAACAGCGCCGTTCGGGAATCAAGAAAGATACGCACAATAATCGGCATCAGCGTCAGCGGCACGATGTAGATGCTCAACGTCGTATAGCGCACCACCAGCGAGATAATGCTAACCATTATCACAATCATCATCATCAGAAAAATAATATTCCTGACGGAGATAAATTTTTGCCGGAACAGATAGAGATAGAGAGCAAAGAGCAGCAGAATCCCCGTAATCAGCAACAGTTCACCGACCAGCGCCCATTTGCTGTTACGTTCCGGCACTGTCTCGCGCTCCATGGCACGTTTGTACGAATTGAGAATTTTGAATGTGTGTCCGTCAACAATTTCGCCTCTGTCAATGATTCGCTGTCCTGCCTGAACCAGCCCCGCTGTAAGTGAGATATGGTTGTGAAGCTCATTGAGCGCCTGTTCCGATTTAACTTTGTCGAGGGTTAAATTTTCAAGAATATACCTGTTGAGGTCAAGAGATTGTAAGAGTTCTCTGTTTTCGCTGTGGGAGCAGAGGTAGTCGTATGCTGTGCGTGGCGTAAAAAGTGTGGACAGGTTCACCATTTTCACCATGCTTTGGGCGTCGATGATTGCCACTGTACGTATCTGCTGTCGGAGATATGTCTCAAAGTTTTTTATGTCGATAATGCCGCGTTTGTAGAGCATTTTCAATGTTCGTTCCACATAGACGGACAGGGCGGAATCGGCATACAGGGCGCTGTTGCGCCGCAGTTCGGTAATCTGTTCATTGACTCTTTGCGTGTTTATTTTGTAATATGGCGTAAAAAACCGCATCATACTGTCCTGTTCGGCGGATAATTCCACTTCGCTTTTGTATATGGGAAAGTCGAATGGGGCGGTTAGCAGATCGTGCCTCCATGGCTTACCCTGCTCATAGACCAGGTCAAACTGTGTATGGTAGGGGATAAGCTTGAAGACCATCAGTACGGTTGCTGCAAAAAGCAACAGATAGATTAAGTTTTTGATACTGAAATAGACCTTGTTCTCTTTTTTCATACTCTTATTGTTTTTCTTGCGATGTATCAGTCAGGAAAGAAATTGAACGGCGCAAAGGTACGCCTTTTTTTAGTTTTTAGTTAGTAGAGTGTAGAGTTTAGTGAATAGTGAATAGTGAATAGTGAATAGTGAATAGTGAATAGTGAATAACGAATAGTTATTAGTTTTTTAGTTATTAGAGTGTAGTTATTAGTTGGTAGGGAGTTGTCCTGAAGGGACATTATTTTCATAACCGCAGGTCAGCGACCTGCGGAAAACGACGCCATCCTATCCACTGCCTGACAAGGCAGGACTTTTTATCACTTGTCGCACCTTTCAGGTGCAGGTTCGCGAGGCGACTTTTTCCGCAAACTGCGCTATCGCTTGTATGCGGTTATGAAAATT
>JAISXJ010000037.1 GCA_031270565.1 Prevotellaceae bacterium | reverse complement strand
AGCCGTCGGCGCCGGAAAGATTGTGGAAAGTATTGTGCCGGTTACTGATTATAGCGGTACGGGTATCAGCTCTGCCCAGGTAACGGTAAATTACAAATCGTCGCTGCAAAACGACCTGTTAGGTCTTACCCGCGACAAAGGCTTAAAACTCAAACTGTATGTCATTTATAATGACGGCAACATCGACAGAGCCATTGAACTGAACATATCGCTTCAGGATTGTGCATGTTGCGGGGCGAATACAAAAGCAGCCACCTCAAATGACATAGTATGGAGGGCATTCATGTGTCACAATCTTGGCGCTAATGAAGCGGCAGACCCGTTTACGCCTGCGGCGGCGATTCACGGGGCGAAATACAAATGGGGGGTTAAGACAGTGGCTTTAACACAGGCGGATGACCAGGCGAAACCTGGGGCAATAACAAGTCCGACCGCCTGGGTAGATATTGCAATGCCTCTTCCCACCACAAGTGATAACTGGAACATGGTTACCCAAAATCCCTGCCCTCCCGGTTGGCGCGTGCCTACAATCGAAGAATGGCAAAGCGTGATTGACAATAACACCATATACCGCGCTACTGACGGTGGCGGCTGGAGCACCAGCACTCCATCTTGGAGTAGCGGCGCTAATGTTTTCGGCAACGGTATTAAATTCGGCGACGCATTGGTTTTGCCCACTGCCGGCTACCGGGACTACAGCAATGGCTTGTTGGTCAACCGTGGCGACAACGGCTACTACTGGAGCTCTACCGCTTACGGAAGTACCGCTTGCCGCCTGCGCTTCGGCAGCGGTGACCAGTACACGAACAACTACCCCTACGATCGGACTTGCGGCTTCAGTGTGCGTTGCATTTCAGAATAAAAGCGACTGCCAAGACAACCAGAAAAGCCCCTTGCGGGGCTTTTTGTTTGGTTTTCTCTTATCAGAGCTTGGCGCTTTTCATAGTACCTCAAAAAAAGAATTAACCGAAATAAGCATATTTTAGTTTGTAGTTAGTAGAGTGTAGTTATTAGTGACACCATTTTCGCGTCTTAAAAAAAGATTTAACCGAAAAAAGTGTAAATTTGCCGAATCAAATAGTTATTATTTTTCATTTAAACAGTTTATTCATTATGAAAATTTTTTCAATTACGTTATTGTTCGCCTGCACGTTGTTTTCTTGCACGAGGCTTTACTCTTCCGGCAGAATCACTAAGGAAGCGCGAGAAACGGAACAGTTCAGCAAGATAAGCGCCTCAGCAGGTATTGATGTCTATTTTACACAGGATGCCTCATACAGTCTTGTGGTAGAAGCTGATGAAAATTACATCAGTAGAATTGTTACGGAAGTAGATGGCGAAACGCTTGTTATCAAGTGGAAGAAAGGAACATTAATCCGTGGAATTGAGGACAGGAGGGTGTATGTTTCTGCTCCTGTACTGAATGAGGTAAGCGTATCCGGCGGCGCAGATTTTGAGGCGGGAAGTCTGGTTTGCGATCACGCTTTTCAACTGAACCTATCCGGCGGGTCTGATGTGGAGATTGTCAGCCTTAGCGCTACCCAAAATGTCGATATTGCAGCGTCCGGTGGGTCTGACTGTGAAATAAAAAATCTGCAGGCAGGTGCTTGTAACCTTGCTGTCGGCGGTGGAAGCGATGTGGAAATCAGCGTGGATATCTCGGGAAATCTGAATATTGATGCTGCGGGCGGATCCGATGTTACTCTGAAAGGCTATGCGAATAACGTTGCTGTGTCAGCTTCCGGCGGATCGGATATTGATATCCACGAACTGACTTACAATCGTGTAAACATTGAAAAGTCGGGCGGTAGCGACATTCGTCAGTAGTTTTTGCATCCTGTCGCACAAGCGGTAGCAGCCATTCATACGCCCCCCGCCCCTTTTCGGAGGCGGGGGGCGTGTTTTTTATATTGTCGTTTGATATGTCATCAAAGACAGCCTGAGGCATTTTCACAACTCCAGTAATCCTTCCGGAAGTGTGGTATGAATGGTACGGCTGTGATGGTTGATGTCGGTAATATAATCGCTGCCAGCTGGGATGAGATATTCTCCGATAATAAAGAGTGTATTTTCGGTGCGTGTATCGACAGCCTCAATCTCTCCTACCGTCCCGTAATGCTTGTCTATAAGGGTATAACCTGCCAAACTGTTACTGTTTCGGTCGGCATTTGCAGCGAGATTTGTCATCAGCGATTGGGCGATATAGAGGGTTTTCCCTTTCATCTCCAGCGCCATACAGTCGTTTGGTATATCATCAAGGGAGAGCCATACCTCAACACTGTTTTTTCGACGCCGGTCGCGAATATGAAACGGCACAAAAATACCTTCCACATCAAGAATGATATAATCAATGACGTCAAAATCAATCTCATCAACATTCAGCGAACATGTCCATTCGCCTTTTATGCCATGAGGTTTCACAACTCTTCCAACAGGAACAAGGTCTGCGCGACGTATCATTATCTTATCGGGGTAAACAGAATATATCGAAGAACTTATTTGCCTTTTGGCGTTGGTTTTCCTGACGGTTGTGGCAAATGATACTCCACAGCGCCTTTTTTCAGGGCGCGAACAATCAGACCAATTCCCAGCAGAATGAATGGAATACTCAGCCACTGTCCCATGTTGATGATCATACCGGCTTCAAATGCTTCCTGATCATTTTTGATAAATTCTATGAGAAACCGTGCTGTAAAAACCCACACGAAGCCTATACCCGCCAACAACCCGTTGTACTTTCCGGCGTTATATCTCCAGTAAAGTATCCATAAAAGCGCAAACAACAGCAGGTAAGCGCCACCTTCATAGAGTTGCGTCGGATGACAGGGCAAAAGATTTCCCTGTACGTCAAAAAATTTCTCTCCGCCTCGCACAAAAATAAATCCCCATGGGGCATTTGTGGGTGTTCCGTAGATTTCCGAGTTCATCAGATTTCCCAAACGAATCATGCATGCCATCAGCGCTGAAGGCACAAACAGCCTGTCGCCCAGCCAAAACATATTCTGTTTTATCATAAAATGTGAAAGCAGCCAGGCAACAATCAGCATGGCGATAGTACCGCCGTGGGAAGCCAGACCGCCTTCCCATATCTTAAATATCTCAACGGGATGCACCGAATAATAATCCCACGCATAAAAGAAGACGTGTCCGAGACGTGCACCGACGATAACCGCCAGTACGATGTAGATAAACACCTTTTCTATCCAGTTTTCGGGTGCTCGCTCGTGTTTGAACATTTTTTCGAGCAGTTTAATGGCAATCAGAAAACCTGAAGCATAAAGCAGTCCGTACCAGCGGACGGACAGCGCACCGAGAGAAAAAATAACGGGGTCGGGATTCCAGGTAACAGCAAGAATGGATGATAACATAATAAAAAAATTAGGACATGTTTTGTAACGTATTAATAATTATGCTTTGCGGACAAGGGCAATGGGCGTCTGCTGAGCGGACTGTCCAAGCGGATTATCCTTAAAAAGGGCTTTGAGCAACTTCACATCAAGGGTTTTACTTGATTTTCCAAGAATATCCACATTCAAATCGTTGGCGTCGAGCACGATAAATTCATTGCCCAGACGTTCTTTCATCTGACGCGCTACCTTGTCAGGGTCTTTTGGCGCCATTTTGGCGTACCTGTTGTAGGGCGGAAGCGTGTAATCGCACGGACCGTCAATGGCGTATGCTTTCTGACCGCACACCTTGTAAAATGCGCCGCGAATACCGAAAGGCTTGGTAATGGCAGCCGCCACACAGCCAAGCAGGATACGGGGTACGCCCACATCCTCCAATGCTAACTGCATCGTTTCCGGACGTCCCAAACCAATGCCGTAAGGTGATTTATAAACGAATTTCACCAGAAATTTTGCCAGATGTCCCGGTTTAATCTCCTCAATGGGAAATGAGCGTCCCTGCGTGATGGCAACGATTTTTTCGCTGCAAAAGACAATATCGTCCGGTTGACGAATCTCTTTGGTGTAATGTTCGATAAGGTCTCCCAGATTGTCGCCGTACATTACCACGTGCGTTTTTATCGGGATACGCAAATAGCTAACGCCATCAATTTCAATGGCTAATTGCTTTCCCTCGTTAGCTGTAATTTCCATATATGTATGTTTTGAAACATTGAATGAGAATAGTTTCGCAAAGGTAGTTCTTTTAGTTTGTAGTTTGTAGTTTGTAGTTTGTAGAGTTTAGTTATCAGTTTTCAGTTGTCAAAAATAAAAAAACAGAACACAGATGACACGGATTTAACAGATAAACGCAGATTTCTATCTGTGAAAATCGTGTCCAATCTGCGGTATCAGTGTTCAAAAATAAAAAATCATTATCTTGAACATCCTGTTAATCCTGTGAACAATAGGGCTGTCTCAAAAGGCGAGGCAGCCTCTTGTTTTTCGGTTAACCCTTTTCTTCCGGATTGTTTGGTGGACTGACGAAATACTTGAGCCAGCACATACGTTTCATATTGATGTCTATTTCCGTTCTTTTTGGACAAAAACGGATAAGTAACGCCACACATACAAGCGCAGCAATTGCAACTAATAGCGCTGTCATAATATGGTGATGTTTAGAGTGTGTCGCATTGGCAGATTATTTTTTACAGAGGTGCCAAACGGTTAGAGGCGAGGGTTTGTACGTAAGTGTCGATATAACGTTCCCGTTTTGCCTGATAAATATTTTCAATGGTAATCATCATACCCGTGTCGAAAATATGTCCGAAACTCTCGTCAAGACACGTGCCGAATGTGCGCATACCCGAAGAGAGTTCAATATAAGCACGAATCAGTGTCGGAATATTTTCCCCGCACTGTTTCACATAATGGTTCAGATGCAAAAAGTTTTCTCTGTAGGATGTGCTGGAGAAGAGCGCGTCAAATTCCTTAACATAATGCTGTGGAACGTGAACGTTGTATATGGGAGAGAACAGGTTGTCGGGGTCAGGAAAAAACAGTTTAAGAAAATAGATAATGGCATAACGCGCCGCTTCTGCCATTTTGGGAAAGATGGTTACCTTTCCGATTAAATATTTGGCATCCCCCGAGTCTGCGAGTAATGCGCCGATGCCGTCCCAGAGATTGTCCAGCGCATAGAGGCTTTTGACGCCCATTTGTGTCGACTGGTATTTGGGTTGCACGAAAGCACGTCCAAGTTCAATGGTGATGGGCAGGTATTTTTCAATGAACAGTTCAGAGAATGTGAACAGATGACCTATTGGCATATCAGGCTGTCCATCCTGCAAAAAGGCGGCATGCCGTCCATGCAGGAAACGGTAGCCGCCAATAATTTCTTCATCGTCAGGATTCCAGACAATAATTTGTTCGTAGGGATTTGGCAGAAAATCAAATCTGTCCACGTCTATATCATTACCTGACCCGCCGCCTGCCGAACGAAAAGCCAACTCACGCAAACGACCAATCTCCTGCATGACGTGGGGGGAATTGTGGGCATTGATTACGTAGATTTCGTTATCGGCTTTGTTGGTTCGACGAACAAACTTGGAAGCGATTAACTCATCTTTGATGCTTTGCTTATCCAGGCAAACAAGTGTAGGTTTCATAATATTTAACCAGGCAATTATTGAACGCGCAAAGGTAACAAAAAATTCAGTGTTTTTTTTGAACTGGCATATTGGTTAATTCTTTTTTTGAGGTGCTATAAAAAGAGTTTTCAGTGTCACTGCCTGAAAGGCAGAATTTTCATAACCGCATACAAGCGATAGCGCAGTTTGCGGAAAAAGTCGCCTCGCGAA
>JAISXJ010000021.1 GCA_031270565.1 Prevotellaceae bacterium | reverse complement strand
AAACGCTTGCCGACTGGCAGGAACGGCTGAAAAATAACACAACCGCTTATATCACAAAATATATTCCGACTTCGGTTTTTTATGTACATAACTACGCGCCAACCGAAAAAACAGCCACAGCAGGCGAATGGTTTAAGGGATTGATATTCATTGCATTAATGTTGTTTGCAATAGCAGCCGCTCTGTCAAGCAACCGCAAAAAGGGAGACCGCAAGGGTCGCCCAGACCCCCTGCTGATATTTTTCTATATTGGAATTACATTTTGCGTGCTGCTTTTATATACGGAAGTTTATACAGGACACCGCTATATGACGCCGATTATGCCATTTTTGGTTTTCCTTTTTCTGTATGGTTGTTATGAAACGGCAAAATTGCTGTTTGACAAGATTTTCAAACTGAAAGAGAGTAGAATTTACGTTAATATTTTGTCTGTTGCAATTTGTGGAATTTTCTTTTTTGCAGCGCATCCAACTTACGCAAAATCAATGCAAGATATTGAAAATCAGGCGAAATATAAGACTTACAATCAATATAATTCGCACCCTGCTTTTGCAGAATTTTTGCAGGCTACCGCTTGGTGCAAACAGAATTTACCCGACACTGCGCGGATTGCAAGCCGAAAACCCGAAATTTTTTACATTTCCACTAATGGCAAAAAATGTGCAGGTTTTCCGCAATATGCTGCACCAGAGGAGGTTTTGGCAGGTTTTGAGAAAAATAAAATAGACTTTGTGGTTATTGACTGGTGGTTTCGCCACGCCTACGCAACGGTGGTGCCGTGCATACAAAAATACCCTGAAAGATTTCGCATTATCAATCAAATCGGCGGTGCAAACGGACAGCCTGCGACTTATGTGGTGCAGGTTTTAAGATAGCGCTCAGCGCGAATTTTACAGTTATCCGTATAATTTCTGCCTGTTAATACAGTCTAAAACAGCGTCAGGCAGCATGCCGTTGCAGGGTTGACCGTTCTTTAACAGGGCGCGAATAGCCGTTGCCGAAAGGTCATAGAAAGGCGCATCTATCAGTTGCATATTCCGTAACTGTTCATCGGACAGAGGAAATCCCCGTCTCGGATAGACAAAAACAGGATAATTGGCAAGAATGTCGCCGTAATTTTTCCACCGGTCGAATGTTGGCACGGCGTCTGCGCCAATTAAAAGAGAGAAAGTATGGGAAGGATGCTGCTCTGTAAGTCGATGTAGTGTGTCAATCGTGTAACTTGGCTGGGGCAGGGTAAATTCAACGTCTGAAACGTACACATCAGGGCATGACAACACTGCCAATTTTGCCATTTCCAGCCGTTTGTCTGCATCAAGCAGACCGTCCCGACTTTTCAGCGGATTCTGGGGTGAAACAATCAACCATACCTCATCCACCCGCTTCTGTTCTATCAGAGAGCGCGATACACAGAGATGCGCATTGTGAATGGGATTAAACGACCCAAAATAAAGTCCGATACGTTTAGAAGCGGTCATCTTTACAGGACATTAAGAATCTGTTCCTTAATTTGTTCGAGTTCATCCTTCATTTGCACAACAAGCTGTTGTATATCGCTTTGATTGGCTTTTGAGCCTAACGTATTGATTTCCCGACCAATCTCCTGTGCAATGAATCCTAATTTTCTTCCCGCAGCCTCTTCTGCATCAATCGTTTCTATAAAATAACGCAGATGATTACTCAGGCGTGATTTTTCTTCGTTAACATCCAGTTTTTCGATGTAAAAAATCATCTCCTGTTCCAAACGGTTTCTGTCAATTGATATTTTTTCTTCAATCTGTTTCAGTCCTTCTTCGAGACGCGCTTTTATGCGTATCAAACGTTCCGCCTCAAAAGTTCCCACAGCGTCGAGCAACTGGGTGATACGCTTGATTTTGTCCCTGAACACGGCATCAAGCATACTGCCCTCTTGCCGGCGAAAGTCTATCAGCTTTTCTATTGCCTGATTGAGTGTTGTCTGGATTTGGTCAAACTCCTTTGCATCAATCTCGTAGCCGTCCAATTGCATCACGCCGGGCATATTCAAAAGAATATCCAGCCAGTTATTGGGAGGTGGAATATGCAATGCGTCAACTGTTTGCAGCAATTGCTGATGATAACTATCCAGCAGTTCCCGATTGATTAGTGCAGAGACATTGGGAGCTGCCTCCTCTATCGTGATTGTTACCTCTGTTTTACCGCGCACAAGCCGCTGGGCAACACATGCTCGCAACGCCATTTCATATTTTCTACAGGCATTAGGCAGACGAAGCGTCATATCCATCTGTTTGCTGTTGAGCGATTTAATCTCTACCGAAATCTTTTTTCCGCCATATTCATTTTCGGCTTTGCCGAATCCTGTCATTGACTCTATCATTGAACCAAGTTTTTTCTGTTTTTAAGATTGCAAAGGTACGCCTTTTTTTAGTTTTCAGTTATTAGAGTTTAGAGTTTAGTTAATAATGTCCCGTCCTGAAAAGGTTGACAGGTTAATAAATTTTTGTTTGTTTTTTATTCACTAAAAACTAATAACTAATAACTACACTCTACTAACTACAAACTAAACTCTAAAAAAAGTGTACCTTTGCAATGTTCACAACCGACTGCGTCGGTTGATTCGCAATTCATCAATTATTATGAAATATTACGCTTCGTTTTTTGCACTGCTGCTCTTTCTGACGGGTTGCGGCACAAAGCCTCAGCCCGTGATTGTGGAGGCAGAAATCATTCCGGTTATGCCCGGCGCTGCATCGGATGCCCACGCCATTAATGCGTGGCTTGCGCCTTACAAAAGGCACGTCGATTCGGTGATGAACGTTAAAATAGGCACAGCTTCAGCCGACCTGCTTCGCGATTTGCCAAATGCACCGCTTAACAATTTTGTCGCCGATGCGATGTGGGAATTTGGACAGAAGCATTTTGGGAAAATTGACGTTGCCGTCAGCAATTTCGGTGGATTACGCGCCGACCTGCGGCAGGGAGACATCACCATCGGCGATATTTATCGCGTGATGCCGTTCGACAATATGGTGGTTGTCCTCACCCTCGACGGACACACTGTCTCGGAACTGGCGCAGGCTATTGCACGGAAAGGCGGCGACGTTACCTCAGGCATCACCATGGATATTGTCACCACGAATGAGGGCAATCGAGCGGAACGTATCCGCATACAGGGTGCGCCCATCAATACGAAGCGCTCCTATCGTGTCGTTACCACCGATTATCTGTCATTCGGAGAGGATAAACTTGAGCCGCTCGGAGAATACATGCGTCTGGAAAACAGTTTCGTGGAACTGCGTACCGTATTAATAGAAAAAGTGCGCCAAATGGGTGCAGTTCACCAAATCATTACGCCAACTTATAAACAGCATTACATTTATGTCAAGAAATAATCTTTTTGTAATGGCATTTATTGTCCTTGCGTTCAGTTCCTGCACCGAAAAGCCGCGTCAACTGCTTATCCTGCACACCAACGATTCACATTCGCAGATTGACCCAACCGAGCGTGGAGGAGGTTTTGCGGCGCGTGCCGCGCTTGTCGATAGCCTGCGGCGTGTCTGTCCCGATATGCTTCTGCTTGATGGCGGTGATATGGTGCAGGGTACGCCCTATTTTAACCTTTATCACGGACGCATCGAAGTGGAAGCTTACAACAGGATGGGTTATGATGTGGTAACACTCGGCAATCACGAATTTGATAACGGTGTTGATTCTCTGTCCGTCTGGCTTTCCAAGGCACGTTTTCACGTTGTTGCCGCCAATTACGATGTACGTGGCACTGTTCTGGAACCGATTGTGAAGCCATACGTTATTCTCAGACGCAGCGGATTGAACATAGCCGTTATCGGGCTGGGCGTCAATCCCGACAAACTGATACTGAAGATTAACTTTGAGCCGGTCGGGTTTCGCGACCCTATCGTATGTGCCAACTATTATGCCGACTCGCTGAAAACTGCCGGAGCATGTGATTTTGTGATTGCGCTTTCGCATCTGGGTTTCAATACGACGACAGAGGGCGAAGCCTCCGACTCGATTCTTGCTTCACAGTCACGTAACATTGACCTGATTCTCGGCGGTCATACGCACAAGGTACGCGGCGTTTTCAGGATACCGAATGTTGAAGGTCGCGAAATTACCGTCATGCAAACATCAAGTTCCGCATACGAAGCAGACAAAGTGGTGTTGAATGTCAATTAAAGCCTTTCTCAGGCTATTAATCATTATTCACTCAATTCGTTTTCGGATTTTATCAGTTCGTCGAGTATGGAGGCGTGGTCGGCGGCAGATTGTATTTCAAGTTTCTCAAAAAAGTTTTTTACGAAAAGCGTTTTCTTTTCATCGAAAGGGGTATCCGGCTCACGAAAGCTGTGGTACAGTGTGCGAACATAGTCAAGATGCAGTTCGTCGAACAGCACCCGTTTCAATACCGGAATCTGTTCAATGTCCACTTCGTAAAAGAAACTCAGTTTGTCCATACCAAGATATTTCAAGTCTGCTGTAGAGAGGTGCAGGCGTTTATACAGAATACGTCCTTCCGGAGAATCCTGTCCGAGCAGTGGCAGAAGAGTAAGCACAAACAGGTTATTGCCGTCGATGGTAAAGACAAAATAGCCGATTGTTTTCACCCCGTTTTCTGTGGATGTAACACAGGTAATCAACTGCGTCCCGTCCGGTCCGCGTACCACCTGCTGTACCATCATAAGCGACAAGCAGAAGAAATTGTTTCGCATAATAGGATAAATCGTGTCGATACGTTCCTTAAAGCGGTGGATGGCGTGCGACTGAATGTAGATATTCAATTGCCTGTCGTGTTCTATTTCAGGATATATCTGGCTCATAGCGATAGTAGCGCCCATATAGGGCACAGACAGAAATTGACCTAAGGCAATGCGGAAAGCCGTACGTTCCCTGTTGTGATATTTGAAACGTATTGACCGGCTTTCGTGAACCCTGATATATATCGCTTGCAGGAAGCGATCACTGTTTACCGGCATCATTTCCAATCTGCTTTGCCCATAGATGCGAAAGTTGGGTTGAGAAAGCGTCATCAGAGAAATTTTGATGGTTGCCGCTATCATCTTCTCCATCTCGAAATAGATGTTTTCAAAGATTTTGTTCAGTCGCTTCATCGTTTCGCGTTGTGACGGCGACAGAAGAATCAAAAAGGGGTCTGCCATAGACATAAGCAGCAGTGTCTGACCAACTGTAACTATTTCCATCCATGTTACTTTTGTTTCTTCGTGAAAATATGTTTGTCTCAGATTCGTCATCAACGACTCCTGTACATAGCGCAAATATTGTTTGGGAACTGTATGACCCTGCATTGCCAGAATACGCGGAGGCAAAGCCATAAGACGGAATAGATCCTGCTTCTGATGTTTGGTATATAAGTCAAATAGTGATGGCTCTTCGCCTATTGCCTGTAAAATACGCCGTGTTGTCGCATGGCACGTTTCAAAATAGGTTTTGGAATGTTTGACCGGTACATTGGGTTTTCGATGTGCCGAACCGGATTTCTTTTTTCTATTTTTAGCCATATTATAAAATGTCTTAGAAACATACCGCAAAAGTACACCTTTTTTTAGTTTTTAGTTAGTAGAGTTTAGAGTGTAGTTATTGGCTACGCCGAGGGTTGTTTCGTGTATTTGTGGCTAAAATATCTCTCCTAAGAGAACGTTAATGGCTTTAAGGTCTTTAAGGACAAAGGGGACAACTGACAACTATAAACTAAAAAAGCCCCCATCGCTGGAGGCTTTTCTTTGTTTGGTCTTTATTCTTTCACGCACCGTATGCTATGGCCCATCGCACGGTTATTGTGGGAGTCCATCACGTTGTCACTGTAGAAGAGCAAGTAATACCCTTGGGAGGGATAAAGTGTACTGCTCCAATAGCGCCCATAGTTACCGGAATAGGCGATCACACCATTAGTGTTTGAGCGGAACCCTGCTGCAGGAAGGAATAAGACAGGCTCGGGAGCAGCAGTTTCGTAAAGGTCACTTGAACCGTTTTTATAACCAATTGCAGCATCCTCCCAGTCAGCTGTTTTGTAAACAGCGTAACCACCTAATTTGTTTACAGTATTTGCTGTCCAACTCGCACTTACTTTTCCATTTGCTACCGGTACCCAGGTCAAGGGGGCGCTATTGGGAGTGGAGACAGACGTACCGGTAGCAGAAATCGAAAAAA
>JAISXJ010000010.1 GCA_031270565.1 Prevotellaceae bacterium | reverse complement strand
AAACCTTATCGGGGACTGCTACTTCAGCCTCGTTTAATTACGGAATGTGGGTAACCCCGGATGGATACGTTTACGTGGGAATAATCACAGAAAACGACAAGGGAACTTCGGGGGGAATAGCAAAGGTATATGATACTAACGCCAAAAAATGGATAAATTAGTTTATCCAAATAAACTGCTTACTAAATTAAACTCCTTAATATCAATAGATAAAGACAAACAATACTAAATTTCCAACCCCTTGTACAACTCCTTGCAAGGTTTTTTAGTTATTCTTTTGCACCACGATTTTAATTGAAATCGTGGTTTTTTTTTATTGGCACAAAGGAAAATTTAACCGCTGAAAACAGTAACGTAAGTTCAATTAGTAAATGCAACTAAAGTAAGAAAAAAGTTTTTACTTTGTAGTTACTATGAAAAAGAAATAGCTGAACCCGTTAGGAAAGACAAATCAGCTATCAAGCGCAACACCATAAACTTTGGTATAACAATCAAAAAGTAGTATTTTTGTAAAGTTTTAGTAATAAACCAATATGAGTAAAATTTCAATCCGGTTTTTTAACGACCGTGAAGTTCGTGCGGTTTGGGACGAAGAAAACAACAAATGGTGGTTTTCTGTTGTTGATATTGTCGGCATTTTGAACGAGGAAAACGATTATACAAAAGTCCGCAACTATTGGAAGTATCTGAAAACGAAACTAAAAAACGAAAACAACGAATTGGTTAGTGTCACTAACCAGTTGAAATTAACAGCCCCGGATGGTAAACGACGTTTAACCGACACGCTTGACAGCGAGGGTGTTATCGCTCTTGCCAAACATTTTCCGAATAACAGGGCAATGAAATTTCTTGACTGGTTTACATATAGCGATAACAGCATTGATGGACAAAGCAAAAAAAAGGCATATTCTTTCTTTGAAAGTAATCTTATTGGAACAGAGGATGTTGGCACAACAAAAAGTTTGCAGCAAATTCACGCCTATATTTTTGGCGGGCTTTACGATTTTGCCGGACAGATAAGGCAAAAAAACATTTCAAAAGGTGGCTTTCAGTTTGCAGTAACTCACTTTCTGGGCGGCACATTAAGGCAAATTGAAGAAATGCCCGAAAATACATTTGAAGAAATTGTCGATAAATATGTGGAAATGAATATTGCTCACCCGTTTATGGAAGGCAATGGGCGAAGTACGCGCATTTGGCTTGATTTGATACTGAAAAAACGCCTGAAAAAATGCGTAGATTGGAGTAAAATTAACAAAAACGATTACCTGAGCGCAATGGTAAAAAGCGCCACAAACAGTACGGAGCTAAAAAGCCTGCTAAAAAATGCTCTGACCAATGAAATTAACAGCCGCGAAATGTATATGAAAGGGATAGATTACTCGTATTATTACGAGGAAAATAATTAATTCTTTCTCTGAAGCGCTATAAAAGAGTTTTCAGTTTTACGATTTACGAATTGAGAAACAACTAAAATCTAAACTCTAACTCTAAAAAAATATTATTCACTATTCGTTATAACTATTCACTGCCAACTATGCCGAGTCGCGCAAAACGACTAAATTCATTGAACCGATTTTTTGAACGTCAAGCGCATTAAAAAATTCTCTCTCTTTTCCTTATTTGAATTCGGGTAAAATTTGCGCTATCCACTGTTTTATTCTGGCGTCTGTCAGGTTACTTTCGCCATCCTCATTGAGGGCTAAACCGACAAAATAACCGTCCCGCACCGCCTGCGAAGCATCAAAAGTATAGCCATCCACAGGCACTTTGCCGATAAACTCACACCCTTTGTCTTCAAGTGTTTCGTAGAGAATACCCATACCATTGACGAAAGTATCAGCGTATGCATCAGAATCTCCCAGTCCAAATAATGCCACCTTTTTGCCTGTCAAATCACTCTTGGCCAAGATACTCAAAGCGCTTTCCCAGTCATCCTGCAAGTCGCCGAATCCCCATGTTGACGTACCTAAAATCAGATTGGGAAATGCGTCCGGATCTCCCGCTTTCAGATTCGCTACGTCAATCAAGCGCACCTCCTCTGTTGATAATTTGCCGGCAATATTTTTTGCCGCACTCTCTGTGTTTCCGGTTGTTGAACCGTAGATAATGACAATTTTTTTCATAATAAACCGAATTTGTGGGATTAAAAGTCCTGCTATTGTTTTAACAGGACGTCTGTTCAACTATTTTTTTATCAAAAACATTTATTCTGACATCCAAAGTGCAGACAATCCACCAAATTGCTATTTTGAACAGGCATATATCGTCTTTATTTTTCACGTCAATTGAATAAAGTTCGGCGACAAAGGTAGAGGTTACATTTATAGCTGTCAATCCCTATTTATGGGGATTTTTTGGAACAAAGACCGGTAAAACAGGTTAAACCTGAGTTTGGAATAGTAAATAATGAATAATAATGTCCCACAGGGACAAAATGTTGATAGAATGAATGCGGCGTTATTTTTAATGCGTTGACATAAGAAAAAAATGGGGCTGTATCAAAAACATTTTCTGTAATTGCAAATTTCGCCGCGTTTTTTTATGAAATTTTACAAAATGCAGATAATCATTATTGAAAAACTTTACATTCAACGCGATTATATTAACTTTTGACACAGATTTAGCGTAAAAATAAATTATAAAATCAGGCTTAATCGTTAAAAAAAAAGAAATTGCAGTTATTTAACAGTTTTGTGAGGGTGGTTTTTAAGTTAAAAATCTACCTTT
The DNA here is from genome assembly GCA_031270565.1 of Prevotellaceae bacterium. Taxonomy (GTDB): domain Bacteria; phylum Bacteroidota; class Bacteroidia; order Bacteroidales; family Paludibacteraceae; genus F0058. The sequence goes on along the minus strand of JAISXJ010000010.1, from coordinate 9,796 downwards.
GCACCGTCAAAAATAAATATAATCTTCATTAAGCATGGATCAAATAGTTGATATTCGTGAATTAAACGAGCGTATTGAGCGTCAAAGTTCATTTGTTGATACGCTTGTACTTGGTATGAATCAAACCATTGTCGGTCAAAGACATTTGATTGATTCGCTGTTGGTAGGGTTGCTCTCCGACGGGCATATTTTGCTTGAGGGCGTTCCGGGCTTGGCAAAAACATTGGCTATAAAAACATTAGCGCAATTGATAGATGCCGATTTTAACAGAATTCAGTTTACGCCCGACCTCTTGCCTTCTGATGTTGTCGGCACATTGATTTACAGTCAGAAAAAAGAGGAGTTCTCAATCAAAAAAGGACCTGTGTTCGCCAATTTTGTGCTGGCGGATGAAATCAACCGTGCGCCGGCAAAGGTGCAGAGCGCACTGCTTGAAGCAATGCAGGAACGTCAGGTTACCATTGGAGACAACACGTTTTCCCTGCCAAATCCTTTTTTGGTGCTGGCAACACAAAATCCGATAGAGCAGGAGGGTACATATCCGCTTCCCGAAGCGCAAGTCGATCGGTTTATGCTCAAAATCGTGGTTGATTATCCTCAAAAAGAGGAGGAAAAATTGATTATACGGCAAAATATCTCCGCAGAGCAGGCGCCTGTACGCGCCACAATGAAAACGGGTGATATTACCGCAGCACGTCAGGTGGTCAAGCAAGTCTATATGGATGAAAAAATTGAGCGATACATTATAGATATTGTCTTTGCTACGCGCTTCCCCGGTGATTATGGCTTGAAGAATCTGAAAGCAATGATTTCTTTTGGCGCCACGCCACGCGCATCTATCAATTTGGCGTTGGCGGCGCGAGCTTATGCGTTCATCAAGCGGCGCGGCTATATAATTCCCGAAGATGTCCGCGCTATTGCTCACGACGTTTTGCGTCATCGTATCGGATTGAGCTACGAGGCTGAGGCAAACAATATGACTTCTGAGGAAATCATTAACGACATTATTAATGCTGTAGAAGTGCCTTAACCGGAAAAAAATAGCTAACTACTAATCCACATGGAATCCGGAGAGTTACTGAAAAAAGTACGCCAGATCGAGATAAAAACTCGAGGACTGTCGCGTAATATCTTTGCAGGGGAATACCATTCCGCCTTTAAGGGGCGCGGTATGACATTCTCGGAAGTGCGGGAATATCAGTTTGGCGATGACGTGCGAAGCATCGACTGGAATGTTACGGCAAAGCTCCAACGTCCCTATGTCAAGATATTTGAGGAAGAACGCGAGTTGACCGTTATGCTGATGATTGATGTATCGGCAAGCAATATGTTCGGCTCAAGCGACAAACTCAAAAAAGATATTATGACAGAAATAGCAGCGACCCTTGCATTTTCTGCCATTCAAAACAACGACAAAATCGGCGTTATCTTTTTTACCGACCGTATAGAGAAATTTATTCCCCCTAAAAAAGGGCGCAAACACATTCTCTACATTATTCGTGAATTGATTAATTTTGAACCGCAAGGCAAAGACACCGATATTGGATTGCTGTTGCGCTATTTTACCAACGTCATGAAAAAGCGATGCACCGCCTTTCTATTGTCCGATTTCATTGCTGATGTCAATTATGAGGAGGCGGCAATTATTGCCAATCGGAAACACGATGTAACAATGGTACATATTTATGACAGACGCGATACGCAACTGCCAAAGGTTGGACTGTTGAAATTAAAAGACCCCGAAACAGGACAACGTATTTGGGTGAACAGCTCCGACCGCAGAGTGAGGATGTCCTACATCAATTACTGGAACAAGAGTGTGTTGACAATGCAGCATATAGCGCTGTCGTCGAGAATGGATATTATCGGTATTGAAACAAAGGAGGATTATGTGCGGCAACTGTTGGTATTTTTCCGGCGTCGCAGGGCGTATTGAGGTTAAGTTTTTTTTCCAAACATCTTATTTCGTATGAATATTTTGAAAAACTTATTCACTGTTGCTCTTATATTTGTTGGTGGCGTGTCATTGTCTGCACAGACTTTTTCGGTGCAAGCCTCAATAGATTCCATCATTATTTATATCGGAGAGCAAACAAAACTTTCATTTGAAGTCATCCAGCCCAGAGACGCTGTTGTAACGATGCCAACCTTCGACAGAGAGCTACAGAGTGGCTTGGAGGCGCTGGAATCCGTTATGGATACCGTCCTGTTGGACGATAACCGGCAAAAAGTGCGTCAGACGCTCACGTTAACTTCATTCGACTCGGCGCTGTACTACATTCCACCTTATGCGTTTGTCCTGTCGAACGATACGGTTTTTAGCAATTCCCTGTCGTTGAAAGTTGTTACCGTGCACGTCGATACCACTCAATTTGCCATCGCGGATATTAAACCCGTTGTGCGTCCGCCATTTAACTGGAAGTTTTTCTTCTCCTTACTCGGACTTATGGCGCTGGCGGGGGCAATTATCAGCATTGTGGTATGGTGGTTGATACGTCTGTGGAAAAAGCCGAAAGTGGCGGAAACCGTTGTTAAACCGGTCATTCGCCGGTCGCCGACGGAAGTTGCTTTGGAAGCATTGGAAAATTTGCGCGAAGAGAAACCCTGGCAAAATGGACGGGTAAAAATTTACTACACCCTTCTGACCGATGTGTTGCGCACCTACATAGAAGGACGTTACGCCATGCCGACCTTTGAACGCACATCAACGGAGATTCTGGAGAGTCTTTCTTTCCTGAAAAATGAACAGGCTGATGCCTGCCGGCAACTGCAACAGATTTTTAAAATATCCGATCTGGTGAAATTTGCCAAGATGCAGCCGGAACTCAACGATCATTTACGCTGTCTGGCAGCAGCTGTTGATTTTGTAAAAACAACGGATAACACACCGCAAAGCGGTGTTGCCGTTCAAACCGTTTCACCCTCTGAGGCAACTCAGAACTCAGCGCCCGTACAGCTATGACATTCAACAATCCCGAATATTTGTGGTTATGGTTGCTGCTCATCCCGATGGCTGTGTGGCTTGTTTTCAAGCCCGGACGTGGCGATGCAAGTCTGCAAATGTCCTCCACCAAGCCCTTCGAGAGAATGAAACCAACAAAACGCTATTATCTCTTTTTTATCCCGTGGCGTCTGCTGGCAATGGCTCTGATTGTGGTTGCCATCGCACGACCACAGTTGAAAGACAGCTACCAGTCGCAAACGATAGAGGGAATAGATATTATGCTGGCAATAGACATTTCCGGCTCAATGTTGTCGCAGGATTTGTCGCCGAATCGTCTTGATGCCGCCAAAAATGTGGCAATGGAGTTTATCTCCAGCCGTCCCGATGACAATATTGGTCTGGTGATTTTTTCCCGCGAGAGTTTTACACAATGTCCCCTCACAAACGATCATTCGGCGCTGATTAACCTCTTTAAGGAGGTCAGTCACGGTATGGTGGAGGACGGAACTGCTATCGGATTAGGATTGGCAAATGCGGTCAACCGGTTGAAAGACAGTCAGGCAAAATCGAAAGTGATTATTTTGCTTACGGACGGCACCAATAATGCAGGAGATATTTCACCTCTTACCGCAGCGGAAATTGCAAAAACGTATGGCATACGTGTCTATACGGTTGGCGCAGGTACACGCGGTATGGCAAAAACGCCTGTTTATGACCAGTTTGGGAATATTCACTACGTGGATATGCAGGTAGAAATTGATGAAACAACCCTACAGAGCATTGCCACTCTCACAGGCGGCAGCTACTTCAGAGCCACCGACGTCAAATCGCTTCACACCGTCTATCAGGAAATTGACCAGATGGAAAAGACAAAGTTGCAGGTGAGGGAATACAGTAAAAAAAGTGAGGAATATTCGTTGTTTCTGTTTCTGGCGCTGATAGCGTTGCTGGGCGAACTGCTGATGCAAATGACGGTTTTACGCCATTTACCATAGGGGGAAAATTCCTGTGCGTGGATGTTCTCGAACTTTATGACAATATTTTATGCTATTTTGAGTTAAATAAGTTATGTTTCGATTTGCAAATACCTATTTTATTTATCTGCTGCTGCTCATTCCGTTGCTCATCTCATTCTATGCCTACGGACGAATGAAGCGACGCAAACGGTTAGCTCAGTTTGGAAATCCGTCAACTCTCGCTACGCTGATGCCCAATGTGTCCAATGGACGACCGACGGCTAAATTTGTGTTACTGTTGACCGGTATAACATTGATTATCTTTTCACTAGCTCGTCCGCAGTTCGGGTCGAAATTGCAGACGGTGAAAAAACAGGGCATAGAGGCAATGATTGTGCTTGATGTGTCAAATTCTATGCTGGCGCGAGACGTGCACCCCAATCGTCTGGAATATGCAAAGATGATGCTTTCAAAACTGATTGACCAAATGTCTGACGACAAGGTTGGATTGATTGTTTTTGCGGGAGATGCCTATATTCAGATGCCGATTTCTTCCGATAACGTTTCGGCAAAAATGTTTCTGTCAAGTATTAATACAAAAACAGTTCCCCGTGCGGGTACGGCTATCGGGTCGGCAATAGAATTGGCTATGAAAGCGTTTGGCACAAGAAAAAACGATGTCGGACGAACCATTATCCTGATAACCGATGGCGAGAACCATGAGGATAATGCCGAGCGTGCAGCAAAACTGGCATCTGAGCAGGGTATAACGCTTCATGTAATCGGGTTGGGACGTCCGGAGGGAACGCCTATTCTTGTTGATGGAACAATGGCTTTTCTCAAAGATAGAAATGGTGAAGTGGTTGTTACCAAACTCAATGAAACATTATGCAAGCAGATTGCAGGAATTGGACAGGGTATATATGTTCGCGCCGACAATTCGGGGGCAGCGCTTAAGGCGCTCTCAAATGCCATAGACAAAATGCAGAAAGGCGAACTCGAAACCAAATCCTATTCCGAATACGAAGAGAAATTTTATATTCCGGCTTGGATAGCGCTGTTTCTGCTGTTCATCGAATATTTTATATATAACAGAAAAAACAAACAGTTGAAGAAAATAAGACTGTTTGACAGGTAACACATTTAAACAGATGAAACGAACTTTTGCCTTACTGTTACTTATGGCTGTTGCCTCGCTGCTTTCGGCTCAAAAGGAAAGTCGCGCGGTGAATAAGGGTAATACATTATATAAGAAAGAAAAATATACGGAGGCGGAACAACATTACCGTCAAGGTATTGAAGCCAACCGGCAATCGTATGCTGCGGTGTTCAATCTGGGTGATGCGCTCTATCGTCAGGAGAAATATCCCGAAGCCCTTGAACAGTTTAAACAGGCAGCTGTGCTGGCGGGGGATAACAAGAAGCGCGTGGCTGCAAGTTGTCATAATGCGGGCAATGCGTTGCTGCAATCGGGACAGATAGAACAGAGCATTGCCGCCTACAAAGAGGCTTTGCGCAACAATCCGGAAGATGACGAATCGCGCTATAATCTTGCAGCCGCACAACGACTTCTGAAGCAACAGCAACAAAATCAGAATCAGAATCAGAATCAGCAACAACAACAGGAGGAACAAAAGCAGGAAGATAAAAAGCAACAAGAGCAGCAACAGCAAGACCAACAAGAGCAACAAGAGCAGCAACAACAGCAACAGAATCCGGAACAGATATCGAAAGAGCAGGCGCAGCAGATTTTAGAAGCTCTGCAGCAGGACGAAAAAGAGGTGCAGCAGAAGGTCAAGGAAAAGCAGAAAAAGGCAAAACGCTATAATGTCGAAAAAGAGTGGTAATAAAAGTAGAGTAAAAAAGAAGTGGTTGAAAAATGAAACATGTTATAAAGCAGATTTTGATATTAATACTGTTTTGGGGCAGTTCGGTTGGAGCGCTTGCCGACCCTGTAACATTTACTGCCCAGGCGCCCGCCGGAGTAGCGGAGGGGCAAACGTTTCAATTGACTTACTCGGTAAATAAGTCGGCTGATAACTTACAATTACCGGAAATAAAGGGATTTGAAATTGTTGCCGGACCGTTCTCATCTTCCGGGTCGTCGGTGCAGTATGTCAACGGGAAGGTTAATACTTCTGTTTATACGACGTTCACCTATACGCTGCTGGCGCAAAAGGAGGGCGTTTACACCATCCCCGCCGCTACGGTGCATGTCGACAAGAAACAGCACACCTCCAACGCTGTTACAATTAAGGTATTGCCGCGTGATGCTGCGGAAACGAATCAACAGGGCAGGCAGCAGCAGGCGACGCCCTCTTCACAGCAACTGACTGAAGACAATCTGTTTATACGACCCATTGTATCGCGGACACAAGTGTATGAACAGGAAGTCATTCTGCTGACATACAAATTATATACACGGGTTGATGTGGTCAATATTACTGATATGAAATTGCCTGACTTCAAGAAATTTCTTTTGCAGGAAATTGAGATAAACGATGCGCAACGCTACGGCGTGGAAAACTACAAAGACCGCAACTACAACACCGTTATTCTCAAGCAGACACTTCTTTTCCCCCAGAATGTCGGAGACATCAGCATTGAGCCGATGTCGTGTACGGCGGTTGTACGTCTGCGCAGTCAGCAGCGTGGACGGAATTTCTTCGACAGCTTTTTTGATTCGTATCAGGATGTAAAAAAAACGCTATCGGCAAACCGTATCAATATTTCCGTCAAAGCATTGCCGAAGCCGAAGCCGACAAATTTCAGCGGCGCTGTCGGTAAATTCTCGCTGCAATCGGACGTGAACGCCACGCAGGTGGAAGTCAATTCGCCCATTACCGTTAAACTGAAAATAACAGGAACAGGCAATCTGAAACTGCTCAAAGACCCGACACTGAGACTGCCTGCCGATTTTGAATCGTACGAGCCGAAAATTACCAACAACTTCTCGGTAACCACTTCCGGCATGAGTGGCACAAAGACAGTAGAATATCTGGCTATCCCGCGTCATTCGGGACAGTTTGATATTCCGGCAGTCGATTTCTGCTACTTTGACCTGTCCACAAACAGCTATAAAACAATCGCATCGGATGCCTTTACCATTGTCGTGGATAAAAGTACGAGTGTAAATGAGGACGGCGTCGTGATGAACTATTCCGGTCAGGAACAGATTCGCCAGCTGGGAAATGACATCAGGTATATCCGGACGGGCGACCTGAACATAACGCAGGCTAAGACTATTTTCACCGGAAGCATGCCTTTTTGGACGGGATACCTGGTATCGACGCTGATTACTCTGCTGCTGATATTCTTCTTTCAGAAACAGGCAAAAGCCAATGCCGATATGGCGCTGGTGCGTACCAGACGTGCCAATAAAATGGCGCGTAAACGGCTCAGAACTGCGGGGAAATATTTGAAGACGGGGGAGAAGGAGTTATTTTACAATGAAATCCTGCGAGCGCTTTGGGGCTATCTATGCGACAAACTCACAATGCCGGTGGCAAGTCTCAATAAGGAGAATGTTTCGACAAAACTTGCTGAACGCAGCGTACAGCAACCGATGATTGATACTTTCATCGGATTGTTAAACAGTTGCGAATTTGAGCGATATGCTCCGTTACAAAATTCGCAGGCAGCTATGGACAGAATCTTTAACGACACGATTTCGATAATATCATCTTTGGAAAACAGTATAAAAAAATGATGAACGTTTTAAGCAGCGAGAGCAGAGGCAAACTTGTTTGACTATGCCGAGTCGCGCAAAACGACTAATTTTATTAAACGTATGAAACGTATGAATAAACAGTTTCTTTTTTGTTTGGCGCTGGGCATAGCGTCCCTGTTTGCCGACAGTGTGTTTGCTGTTCAGACAAAGGCGCTGCAGGCTGCAGGGCATTACGCTGCCAAAGAGTATGACGAAGCTGCGCAACTCTATGCTGAAATAATTGAACAGGGGAATGTTTCTGCCGATTTGTTCTATAACTATGCCAATACCTGTTTCAATCTGGAGCGCTATGGTGAGGCTATTCTGTTTTATGAAAGGGCGTTAGTTCTGAATCCGCTGCACGAAGATGCGCAGTTCAATCTTGATTTTGTCAATCAGAGAATCACCGACAAGATAGAGCGGATGCAACCTTTTTTCATCATCTCGTGGATAAATGCGCTTGGGTTGCTCTTCACCACCGATGAGTGGGCGTATGGGAGTATCGCGCTTTTTGTGGTGGCATTGACGGGCTGTTTGCTCTTTATCTTTGGACGTTACAGGAGGCTACGCAAGGCGGCTTTTGTTGTTGGCATAATAGCTGTTGGACTGTCGCTGTGCGCGTTTGCATTTGCATTTGCTCAGAAAAACAGACTGGAAGCGCACACCGACGCCATTGTTATGGTGGGGGCGGTAACGGTGAAAAGCGCACCGAATACGGATAGCGCCGACCTGTTTGTACTGCACGAAGGCGCGAAGATTGCGGTGATTCAGGCGGTGGAGAACTGGAGTGAAATCCGTATTGCCGACGGCTCCGTTGGATGGATTAAAAACACCTCTTTTGAACGAATATGAATGTGTTGATTGACCAACTATTGAAACTTGACCGGCAACTGCTGTTGCTGATTAACGGTTGGAATAACGCTACCCTTGATAATTTCTTCTTTATTTATTCCTCTAAAGCGGTATGGTTGCCAATGGCTTTGCTGTTGCTCTATGTAATGGTGCGCCAGTCGAAAACCGGATGGAAAGCGCTGGTGATTATGGCTGTTGTGATTCTTTGCGCCGACCAGATTGCCTCCGGTCTATTCAAGCCGCTGTTTCAACGCCTGCGACCGACACACGACCCCGCGCTGAGCGGGTTAGTGCATCTTGTATCCGGTTATACGGGCGGACGGTATGGCTTTATCTCTTCGCATGCTGCCAATGGCTTTGCCATAGCGCTGTTCACATCGTTACTCTTTAAGAACAGGCTTTTTACCGGCACGATTTTCTGTTGGGCGATGGTTTCCTGCTATTCGCGTATCTATCTGGGCGTACACTATCCGTCGGATATTATTGCGGGTGCGCTGGTTGGTCTTTTGGCTGGGTGGGGCGGTTATGCTCTATTGCGGCGGCTGGCGTGGCATCCGAAAGAACCGGCAAACAAAAAAATGTGCCTGCTTGTAACAATCTTCTTTCTCGCAACCGTTATTGGTATAATAATAAGCGGGGTGTAATAAAGCGTGAGTCGTAAGTTCAAACAGTAAATCAACTGAAAACAAAAAGCCCCCATCGCTGGAGGCTTTTCTGTTTGCTGTCTTGAACTATGATTTTTTTGATTGAATGAATACTTTTGATTTTTAGACAGACCCCGCTACCGCAGATTTGTAATCTGTGGTTTGCTTGTTGAAGCAATCCATTTTCTACCCCTCGTTTGTAACGAGGGGCGCACTGCCTGAATTGAAAATCGGCGAAGCCAAAGGCAGATTCGTGTATTTGTGGCGAAATTATTTTTGAGACAGTCCCATTTTTCACAGGATTAACAGAATGCTCAAGATGATTATTCTTTATTTTTGAACACTGATACCGCAGATTAGACACGATTTTCACAGATAAAAATCTGGCGTTTATCTGTTAAATCTGTGTCATCTGTGTTCTGTTTTTTATTTTTGACAACTGAAAACTGACAACTGAAGAATTGAGAATTGAGAATTGACAGCCTCCCGCTTTGGCGGGACAAGTCTTGCGCCCTTTGCGAAAAAACTCCCGCTTTGGCGGAACAAGTCTTGCGTGCCTTGCGGTTTAATATTTTTACCGCAAAGAACGCAAAGAACACGCAAGGAACGCAAAGAAGCGAAAAACTGACAACTGAAAACTAAAAAATCATTCTTCATTCTTCATTGTTCATTAAAACAAAAAAAAGCCCCT
>JAISXJ010000004.1 GCA_031270565.1 Prevotellaceae bacterium | reverse complement strand
TTCGGGATACTGATTTTCTCGCGAATATCACCGTGTGTGTCCCGCATATGGGCAATAATGTTAATTTTTAAATTAAACAGAGCGTTTGCCGCTTCAAGTGTCTTGACTAGATTGCTTCCAATCATACCGGAGGCCCCTGTTATCATCACAGAACTATCTCTGAGTTCATGCCAAACTATGTTTGAGTCGTTTAGTGTTTCGCTAATATCAGATTTTAACACCATGTTCATTCCTCAATATCCCTAAAATATGCCAAATCCACTTTTGGCTTTCTTTTCTCTTCAGGCGGCAATTCTAAATAATTGCCGAAAATCAGGCGTAAATGCTCATCGTATTCAGCCACAGATCTGACTTTTATATTCTCAAATTGCAAATCTACGAGATTACAAAAATATTGTTTTTTTACGCCAAACTTCATTCTTTTAGGGTTAGGGATAGGATAATGCGAAATGCACTCGACATCGGCAGAGTTGCACATTTTCCGCAACATCGCGAACCCCCCGAAAGCCACTTTTGCCGGAATGAAATTTAGCCCGCAATATACTAATTTAATCAATCCCTTTTTTACCCTTTTCCCTTTACCCGACCATAGTATTTTCCGAAAAACAAATGACAGGAGTATGTAAACATATCTGAGTATCATATTGTTCGGCATATTATCCAAGGGAAAGATATCAATCGTTACACCCTCAACCTGTTTGTTATCTTCTCTGCCAATGCGGACATACATTGTGTTCAATCGTTTCAAGCGGGGAAATCCTACCCTGTATTCTTTATCAGTTCGGTGTTCCGACAAAAAGAACCGCGATTTGTCAAGTTCGGTTTTGCAAACCTCAAAAAAACGCTCATATTCATTGCGCGGCATCATTACGTCAATATCATCGTCCCAAGGAATAAACCCCTCGTGCCTGACGGCGCCGAGCAACGTGCCGCCGTCCGCCGAATATTTAATGCTGTGCAGCCGACAAATCCTGTCAAACTCGACAAGGCATTCAAGTTCTATGCGCTGTATTTCGCTCAACTGTTCCGGTGAGAGTGTTATTGGCTGTTGTCTGTCCAAACACATCACCCCTATTTCAACAGACTCTTGTAAAATTCAATAATTCTTTCAGCCTGCGAATCCATCGTCATACTGTTTTTTTGCAGAAAATCGCGTGGTATTTTCATGTCCGCAATTTTCTTTAATTGTGTATAAATATTTCCTGTTAAATCCAAATACCCACCGCAATCGTGTTTCTGTGCAAAGTCCAAATGCGCCGGCACATCGCCGATTGCGAGCGGCAATCCCGCATCTAAATATTCATATAACTTGTTGGGGGAGGCATTGTTTATATAATTGAAATATTTAGGGTGTTCTAAGTTAAAATACAATAATCCGCAGTCGTATTGGGAAAGTTGCTCAACAAGTTCCGCGTCACGGTAATTCCCCTCATAATGGATATACGGGCTTATGCTTTCCAAATACCCGCAGGTTGAAGCGGCATAAGCCGAATAAAAGTGAATTTGCACATTTTGGGAAACTATTTTTAACCACAGCTTATCATACATATAGTGCGGACCCTGAAGTATGGCCCCGGAATACACCAAGTGAAGAACGCTGTCTTTATCGCTCAGTTTTGGCAATCTATTATAAGAAAAAGACTCATACGGGTAATTTTCAAGCACGTGAATATCGCTTCCGATGTTATACTTTTTGCGCATCATATCAGCCATTGCGCAAGTAGTGCAAATAACGCCGTCTGCGTAAGTGTTTGCGAGAAATTCAAGGCTTAGTTCTGCAACATTGGGTTCAAATACCATACTAACTAAGTCGTGAACATCGTGAACCAAGACTTTATTTGCGTTTGTCAACACTGCTGAGAATTCATCGGGTTCATTACTTGAATGAACTATGTCAATGTCACTATTATTTACAAAATCAATCAGTTGCGAAAAAGAACTAAAAGTGTATTCGTTAATAAAAGCGTTTGAGTCGTTTGCAGACAAGGGCGAAATTGCATAGGTTTCAACGCCGCGATTTTTTAGTGCGGTTGCGATTTTGCGCGTTCTCGCACAGGGGTAATCCTGAACAAACAATACAGCCAAACTGTCTTTGTTTCTCTTCGTTATATATGATTGGTTATCTCGGATAACCGGTATAGAATTACCGTAATTGCAATCGTATTCCATTCCGTATGGTCTGAGTAAAAGTCCCTCAATGCCGAGCTTTTGCAGTTGTTTTGCAACCTCGCCCATATATCGGCCTACACAGACGCAAACACAGACTGTTACTCCATAGTCGCATATTCTGTCGGGGGAAATCACGGGAACGCCGTTTAATTCCCGTCCCCACAGATTACTGTTGTTGTCGGAATAAGCAACCACATCATAGTTTGCGGAAAGTTCATCAAATGCCCTTTGCCCGTGTTTAGAAGCACCAAAGATTATCATTTTTTCTCTAATCATAGCATTTCAGTTCCTAAATAGTCTTTGATTTTTGAACACACCGCTTCTACTTCTTCTTCCGTTAAATAAGGATGTATTGGCAATGATAAGACTCGTTCCGACAGATACTCCGAATTGGGGAAATTATCAGAAAAACGAGGAGTATCCTCAAACGCCTTTTGTCTGTGCAACGTTTTTTTGTAATATACCATTGTCGGAATGCCGTTGTCCGCAAGATGTTTTTGCAATCCGCCGCGAGTGTTTTTATCTTCCAAAATAATCGTATATTGCGCCCAAGAAGAATGATATCCATCTGAAACAACAGGAATTTTAACTATTCCATCCAATCTTGCGTTATACCAATCGGCGACTTTATTCACTGCATTTAATTCAAACTTTTGGAAAGCGTCAAGTTTTACAGCGAGTATCGCCGCCTGCAACGAGTCAAGCCGTGAATTTGTGCCGATAACAAGGTTGTCATACTTATCAGCCGAAGAAGCGCCGTTGGAGCGTAATAAACGGAGTTTGTCGGCGATTTCCTTATCATTCGTGAATATCGCACCTCCGTCGCCGTAGCACCCGAGCGGTTTTGCGGGGAAGAAAGATGTTGTTGCAATATCACCAAAAGAACAAGATTTCCTGCTTTTCATTTGTCCCCCGAATCCCTGCGCGCCGTCTTCAATAAGCAACAAGCCATACTGTTTTGTTATTTTTTCAATCCGTTCGTAATCAGCGGGCAGACCGAATAAATCCACAGTTATTACTGCCTTTGGTTTCAATGCACTGTCTTTTGGAAAGCTCTTTATTGTCTTTTCAAATGCATCACAATCAATATTAAAGGTGTCCCTGTTGACATCAACAAAGACAGGTGTCGCACCAACCAAGGAAATCGTAGATGCTGAAGCAATATATGAAAAATCGGGAACAAACACGGCATCGCCAATGCTGATATCATTTGCTTTCATGGCGAGAACCAGAGCATCCGTCCCATTCGCACAGGAAACGCATTCAGACACGCCGACATAGTCGGCAAGCTCGCGCTCAATATTGGCAACATATTCGCCGCCGATAAAAATACCTCTGTCTATTGCTTTTTGGACAGCAGCATCTATGTCAGGTTTTAGTTTCGCATACTGCCTTTTTAGATCTCTGAATTGCATTTAAGACCTCCGCCCTCCGTATGATAGGTTCTGCCGCACACATTGCACTCGAATTTATCGCTCAACCTACTTCCGCACTTGCATACATAACCTGCAAATTTCGCCGGTACGCCAAGCATAAGAGCGTAATCAGGCACGTCTTTTGTTACAACCGCACCCGCTCCGATCATCGCAGATTGCCCAATTGTAGTATCACAGACAATCGTGGCGTTGGCGCCGATACTCGCACCTGTCTTCACAAGCGTTTTCACATAATTAGCAGACCCTTTCGGAAATTTGGCTCTCGGTGTCAAGTCGTTAGTAAAAACGCAAGATGGTCCGCAAAACACTTCGTCTTCGATGGTTACGCCGGAATAAACGGACACATTGTTTTGTAGCTTGCAGCCGTTGCCGATGATAACGCCTTCTCCAATAAAGACATTTTGTCCCAACCGGCAATTACTTCCGATTTTTGCACCTTTCGAGATGTGACAAAAATGCCATATCTCTGTGCCGTTGCCGAAAAATACATCTTCATCAACTACACTGCTGCTATGAATGCTTACGCTTGTATTCATCAAATCTCTCCACCAAAGTCATTTCAAGTTCAGGCGGCATACGCTTGCGGATTTCCCCGGTTGCCGCGATATAATTTGAAGCATCATCAATCATCTCAATTGAATCCACCATTAGCCGAACTTCCGTTTCGTACTGCCTAAGTGCAAGTGTGTGAAACGAATCGTTTTTATATAGCGGTATAGTTTCCTGTGCGATTACAAGCCCGGCGTCCACCGCCCCCCCTATACGGTGAGTAGTCACACCAATAGGTAAATCCTCACAAATCGCCCATTTTAATGCATCAAGCCCTCTTACATAGGGCAGATAGCCGGGGTGCGAGTTGATAACACGAAAAGTATTATATATTTCAGGTGTCAATATCCCTCCCCCGCAAAGCAATACAATACCGTTCTGCGGGAATGAATGAACATTGAATTCTTTAACATACTTATAACCAAAACCATTACATATTTCGTGAGGATCTATATTTGGTGCCGGCGGACGATGTTCAATCAGCGGGAATTTTCGTTTCGTATAATGCAGAGGCAGAGCGTATACCTCAACATTCTGATATCCTTTAGCTTTTAATAGGCAAAGAACATCGTATGTTTTCCTATGAGGCACAGCATAGGTCAATACGCCAATTTTACCATTTTGCACATTACCCTTTAACGACATACACGCCACCTATCCCGCAAGTTTTGCCCTGATATATTGGATATCCTCGTTCGTCAAAAGAAACACATTCAAGAAAATCCCTATGGCTTTTGTCTAACCTATCGTCTTCCAATGCCGCTTGAATGTCATCGCGTTTATATTTCAGTTCAAGCACATTCAAGTACCCCCCCCCTTGACCTATATTGTTTTCCGCAAAACCGGCATTTGTTAGAATTTGTGTAAACTCGGCACGAGACCAACAGGATGCCTTCGGACACATCAAACCATCCGTTGACTTATTAAAGTTTTGCTCCGTGTCATACGAAAAATTGCCGCTGTTATCCAAATATTTCAAATAATACCCGGCGTAATAGTGCCACCATAAAGAATCTTTACTGTAAACCATTATGCAGATTATTCCGTCAGGTTTCAAAACTCGGCGAAACTCTGATATGATTTTCGCAGGGTTTGCGGTGTGCATTAAAACGCCTTGACAATTTATATAGTCAATACTTTTGTCATCCAAAGGTATTTCCCCTGACTGAGAAATTTGATACAGACAGACTTTGGATTTATCAATTCCGTGTAAAGCTGTTCTGTATTGGCTTATTTCAAGTGCTTTACGGGACACATCGCAACCGATTATCTTTTTCAGATTGTTCTTGCCTGTAAACCAGACTACATCATTGCCCGGGCCACAACCGTAGTCTAAAATGACTTTCCCGTCAAAATCCATATCGTGCAATGAGTATTCTCGGTATAAAGGATAGTTGTCAAATAGTTTTAACTGGTATGCAATATCCTCTGTTTTTGTGCAGTAATAATGAAACACAGTGTGCACCGACCAGTAATCAGTTATGGTGTCCTTCTCCGCACCCTCTTTATTACCCGAAAGGTCAATTATCGCAGGTAACATATCCATTGATAAAAATAAATTCTTCGTCGCGAGAAACATCGCTTCTCGACGTAAGTTTTCTGAATATTTCGCCCAGTTTTGTCGTATAAGTGTCCCAAACTCGGAATAGTGGTAAGATAATACCCCGTATTCATCGCACTGTGCCTTAACCTCATTAAAAAACCTGTTGATGCAAATTACCACACAAAGCATTTTACCATCACGAAGCGTTTCAGGACTTAAAACATTAAGCCCACAAAACGCAGTTCCCTGTTTGGCAGCATCGTTATCCACGACAAACAGACAATCATTATTACAGGTCAACTTTATGTTTGCGATTACATCTCGCGCTGCTTCGCTTGCACCAAATATCACGAGACTTTTGCCTCGTAATGTAGCAAGCATATTGTTATTCATATACACCTTCCTCATTTGATTTCTTAAACAACACAAAGCAGTCCTTGGCAGCTGTTACGGGACAACCCTGACACATAATGCCCTCTTCACCGTCAAGCATTGATTTTCTTGTAGCCGTCAACCGACTGCTGTTTTGCCACACATCGAGTATATTGTCGGTGTTTACATTACCAAGGCTCTCACGATTATGAAAACCACACCCACAATCGAGTATGTTACCCAATGCATCTAAAAATACCCAACTAAACGGTGTGTTGCAATTAAATGGTACCCACTGTTTTGGCAACTTTTTGTAGTAGGTTTTGTTATCAGGCGGCCATATTGAAGCCGTAGGATGAACATAACTGCTTGCTACTGCGACACCCGGAAAATCGCCAAGAAGATATTCGGGATTTTTAAGGTTCATGGGCAGCGTTTCGTTTTCAAACAAAAACTCCTCCGGTAAGACGCTACTGTTGGCAATTAAAACATTTGTGTCCGGCGACAGTTCTTTTAGTCTTGCAATACCCAGTTTTATCACCGAGTACTTTGAGCCCTTCCTAAAATATTCTGACTCAGTAGGCGAACCGCCATCTATGGAGATTTCTATGGTTATTTTGCATTGTTCTTGCAATTTTGCGAGCTTTACAATGTTTTTCTCATTCAGCAGCATACCATTTGTATATATGGTGAACTGAGATACGCCTGTTTCAGTCACAAGATATGCAACCATTTCATACCACTCAGGATTCATCATAGGTTCCCCATCGCCCACAACCGAAATTCGTTTTAGCGTTTTTATCATCTTTGCTTGGTGTGTTATTTTTTTCAATATCTCCCAACTTAATAACGCACCTGATGGATACCAACGTTCTAATGCATTAGGGCCGTGATATGGACAGTATAAACATCGAATGTTGCATCTGCCGGCAAGTTCTAATTGAAAAACAACAGGGGAATAATTGATACTGCCGCCCTCTTTCGTTATCTCCACGATTTGCCCGTTAAGCAATGCCGCCTTATATTCAATTTCCACACCGAACATATCATTGGCGATTAGCAATTCGCCTTGCCAACCCAACTCTCTTACAGACTCTGTTATCTCATCGTGAAAACTGTACGTTGTAATTATTACGAGCGTATTGTCTTCGTTAAAATTAATTATTTTTTCAGGAGAACACACCTCAATACCCTTCACTTTTTTGCCGTGCAGGGCCGAGTTGTTATCCAGTATACATAGAATTTTCGATTTCTGCCCAATGCTCTCAAATATGTCAATGACTTTATTGGCAATACTATACCTACCTTTGGTCAAGCCAAAAAGTGCAATCTGTTTTTCAATTTCAGTAAGTTTCATTGCTTTTCCTCCTGTTTTCGAGTCGTAGTGTCTACTAAAACCGGCTAAATCGCCGAAATGCCTTGCAAAATCAGGCCGTAAGGCGGCTTTGCCGATATCCCCCCTTTACCCTCTCTTAAGAGCCTGATATTTTGCGGTGAA
>JAISXJ010000106.1 GCA_031270565.1 Prevotellaceae bacterium | reverse complement strand
ATGCCGAAGCAAAAGCCGAATTGGGTGATATAACTCAAGACGATATCAATAAATCCATTAACAAAATACGCCTCCGCGCAGGAATGCCCAACCTCGACCTCGCAACAGCCAATACGAATATCGACCCCTACCTCTTGGCATGTTATCCCAATATTGACAAAAGCAATGCAAACAACCGCGGCGTTATTCTCGAAATAAGGCGGGAGAGAACCGTTGAAATGGCTATGGAAGGGCAACGCCAATGGGATATGTTCCGCTGGCATGAAGGCGCTCAACTGGTAAATCACACAAACCCATACTTTGGATGCTATATTCCGGGACCCGGCTTATACGATATGACCGGCGACGGGACACCCGACGTAGAAATTTATGAAACCACGCCGACAAGCACTCTTTCCGTTAAGAAGAAAATCAATGCGGACATCTATCTTTCAAACGGCACGAGCGGATATATTACAGCTTGGACGAGCGTAACGTACACATGGGATGAAAACCGCGATTACCTGTGGCCTTTGCCCTCTTCCGAAATAATACTTTCAAATAATGTATTAACTCAAAATCCACATTGGTAAAATGAAACGCATTAAATTTATACTTTTCTTTTTATTCATCTTCTCGGTGAAGATGTATGGTGCGGAAGATGAAACGCTGAACATTTGCAATGCCAATATTTTGTATGACAAAACAAATGGAAAACCAGAGGAAACATGGGCGTATCGAAAAGACATCACGCTAAACTTCTACAACACTCATAAATTCGATATTATTGCAATGCAGGAAGTATCGCAAACACAGTTAGCTGATTTCAAACAATGGAAAGATTACGACTATGTCGGTCAGGGTGTTTATGGCGATTCTTCAGGCATGGCTAACCTGATTTTTTTCAAATTATCCAAAATCGAATTAGTAGAAAGTGGCACGTTTTGGTTTTCGCCTACGCCCAGTCAAGTTTCCAAAGGCTGGGACGCTGCCCAATTCCGTAATTGTACGTGGGCGTGTTTGAAAGACAAACGAACTAATCGGATTTTTTATTATTTCGTTGCACATTTCGACCATATCGGTAAAGATGCAAGGTTACACTCGGCGCTTTTAATGATTGATACTATCCCTAAAATAGCGAAAGGTTATCCGGTCATTTTTTCCGGCGATTTGAATGCGGTAGAAACGGACGCCCTTATTGTTGCTTTGAAAGAACGGCTTATTGACCCGCGAACAGTTACGCGCACGCCGCCTCAAGGTTCTTACGGAACTGGTCACGGCTTTCGTATCAATGTTGCTGTTCGCCGTATTGACTGGTTTTTCTTGAATAACGGAAACGGTAGTAATCGCTTTGAGGTAGAAGAATACGAAGTGATTGATAAAACTTACGATGGTAAATGTATGTCTGACCATTGGCCTGTGCGTATCAAAATAAAGTTAACGAAAGTTGAATAATAGAACTAATAAATAAATGAAACGAATATATATTGTCTTATTGCTTATTCTGTGCCACAGTTTTCTTGTGGCACAGAATTTCAAAGTGCAGGTCGCATCACACCGCGGCGACTGGCGAAACTATGCCGACAATGCCATAGAGGGAATTGAAAGCTGCATAAAAATGGGTGTGGACATGGTGGAAATAGACGTGGCAAAAACCAAAGACGACTATTTGGTTTTGATGCACGACAAAACAATTGACCGTACCACTAACGGCAAAGGAAAAGTCAGTGATTTTACACTAAAAGAAATCAAGAGCCTGCGCCTGCGAAACGGCTTGGGCAGGGTTACCGATTTTCAAATCCCAACATTTGAGGAAGCCATGCAAATGGCAAAAGGAGGGATAATTGTCAATGTAGACAAGGGCGACGAGTACTTTGATGAGGTGTACAAGGTGCTGAAGAAAACGGGCACAGTGGGGCTGGCAATCATCAAATCGGACAAGCCGTATGAGCAGCTTCGCCAACGCTATGGCGCCATTTTAGACAGCATGACGTTCATGCCGGTGGTTAATCTGAAAAAAGAGACAACCGTAGATTCCATCCGTGCGCTGTTCGACAAGCGTTATCCGTTTTATGAGGTAGTATTTGCCGAAGAAAATCAAGCAGTACTGTCATACATAAAAACGCAACTCCAGCACACCTCGTCCGTCATTTGGATAGATTCACTGTGGGATTCGCTTTGCGCCGGCTACAGCGACGACAAGGCGCTCGCCAACCCCGACGGAACGTGGGGTTACCTGATTGACACACTCGGCGCACGCATCATCCAAACCGACCGTCCGGCATTGTTATTAGAGTATTTAAGAAAACGAAGAATGCACGATTAATCTTTAAGTGCCGGTATCTGTTACAAGTTTACCTTACAAACAAGTCTTATAAACCACACAAAAAGAGCTGCTATGAAAATAGTCGCTCTTTCTATCTATACTGTGCTTTTCCTTAAATATTTTTTCAAGTTGTCTACTCCAAAATACCCGGCGCGTTTTATGCGTTCTTTAATGCCAATGTACAGGCGATAGCCAACCATTATGGCATGTTTAGAACCAATCCTGCAAAAGCAATTACCATTGCGGCAATACATGT
>JAISXJ010000002.1 GCA_031270565.1 Prevotellaceae bacterium | reverse complement strand
CACAGGAAGGTTCAAAATGGTCGGGAACGGTCGCAATGCCTTTTCCGCCGCCAATGTAATACCATTTACTGCCGTTCCAAATGTAGATGCCTCCTCCATTAGGCTCAAGGTTCTTTTTGGTATTGTAAACCATTATTCCTGCCAAGTCTCCTTTTTTTGTGTCGTGATTGGAGGCATCAATGCCGGGAAATACATTGACGCCATACGGAATGGCGTTTAAATCGGTAATCCTTACATTAGACAGCAGCAATCCACCTTTGTCGCCGCTACTGCTGTTCAAGTCAAGGACAGCGCCTGCCTTGGGCGGGTCGCCACCTCCAATAGTTACCTGCGCCGCAGAAAAGGTAGCGCCGCTTAAAAATGCTGCTACGAGTACAGCGAAAATAAATTGATTAGTTTTCATAACAAACACGTTTTAAATTAATTGATAGATATAATTGAAAAATAAAAAGTCAATAGCAATAGAGCGCTTTCTTTGCGTATCCCTTGCGTCTTTGCGATAAAAATATTAAACCGCAAAGAGCGCAAAGAATTTTTCGCAAAGGGCGCAATAAAACAGAACGGCAACCCTCCAGACCATTCCGGAAGATTGCCGTTACAGATGTATATAGCAAAAAAACGCAAAGAGACTTCGCGCCATTAAGTGTAAATAAAAAAGTTTCTAATAAATGATAAGCCCTTGAATACAAGGAGTTAAGGTGAATGCGGGGGGGGGCTTTTGTAACGAGCTTACTTTTAGCCGGTTAAACCGTCTAAATTGCAAAAAAGGTAAATATAGAATCCCAGATGCATGCATCGTTTTTTTTGATTTTAGATGTGAACAATATCGGTGGCAAAGATAATACTTTTTTAGTGAATAGTTAATAACGAATAGTGAATAATATTTTTTTAGAGTTTAGTTGTTTCTCAATTCGTAATTCGTAAATCTGATAACTGAAAACTGATAACTAATTCTGCTCTCGCTGCTTAAAACGCTTATTTTTCTTCAATGCCTCGTTGATAATGTACAAAATTTGCCCGTTGACCGACCGAAATTCGTCAGCCGCCCATTTTTCTACCGCCTGCATTGTGTCTGTGTCAATGCGCAGGACAAAAGTTTTTGTCTTATTTTCTAAAATTTCCGCCACAATATTATTTCTCTATTTTTTTCAAAATTTCCTCTATTTCGGCAGGTTTTTGTGTGCTGATTAAAACACGTTTCCCGTTTTTGAGTTCGAGTTGCAAGCCTGTATTTCCGCTGATAACATAAGCCGTTTCGTTGAAAAACGCTTTTTTTAGACCAAACAGATTAAACATTTTCAGCGAAAACAATTTTACCCGCACGCCCCAACCGCCGTACTCGCTGAGCGGGCTATATTTTCTCAAATACGCTTTTTCAATATTTTCCCATGCAAAAAATTTATATTTCATTTTGAACGGGAACATTTTGACAAAAATGCCTTCGGATTTCATGCAAAGTTCAACATTCGTTATCCAAAACAGCGTGATAACGAGCAACAATACCACGACAGTAAGGATTTCTGTCCACAAGTCATATCCGCGAAAATCTATAATGCCGCTGATCAAGGTTGGCATAAATATTGCCACAATAAGCATCGTAAGAGCCACTTTCAACCATAGCGACGCATATTGTTTTTCGTAAAATTCTATTTTTTCTTTCATATTTTTATTTTTTGAACTAAAAAATTTAGTTATTCTATTTTCTTTAAGTTGCACAAAAAAACCGGTAAAAACTCTGATTTATTGAGTTTTACCAGGTTCAAAGAAGATAGAGAATTATTTTATTTTCTATGGGATACTGTTAAGGTCGAAATACATCAGGCGGGTAGCGTCGTTTTCGTCTCCGGCGGTAAGAAAATCAAAATGATTTCGCAAATAAAAATCTACTGCGTTTTGTTTCGCATCTACCGTGATGAACCGGCAGCCGGCTGTCTGCGTCTCTGATAAAAACTTAGTTCTTACTATTTCTATCATAAAACGTCCGAAGCCGTTACACTTGTATTGTGTATCAACGGCTAATCTGCCAATTTTTACGGCTGGATAACTACTGCGCATTTTTGCGTTTGGAATGGTTTTTTTAATTTTCTTCCATCCCGTTTTATCGGACAACGAACGCAAAACAGCATCGTTTGAGAGGCAAAAATAAGCAATAGTTGCGTACTCGTTTTCAATCAAGAAAGTAACAGCAAGACGCTGTTCAAGGTACTTTTTCGCATCATCGAACAAAAAATTATTCAAATCAGCATCATTGCTTTTGAAGGGTTTAATGTCCGTATCCACTTCTAAGCGGGACAAATGCCAGTCAAAACTGTTTACACCACTTAAAGTCATAAAGCAAATGTTGCTCTTGATTGTGCAAGTTTGTAGGCAGCTTCCATCTCTCTTTTTTCTTTAAGAGAAATTTTAGGCGGATTTTGCATTCGCAGTTCAAAATTAGTAGCTTCCTTACCGTAGAGTATCGGCGTGGGCTTAATTGGTCGAGCCATAATGTGTTACTCCTTTCCTTTTAATTATGCTGCAATGATAATGCTTTTTCGGTAAAACTCAATATGTCAAAGAACGCGGTTTGTTTTGATAGTTAAATTTTTTTTTGAACACTGATAACACAGATTAGACGCGATTTGCACAGATAGAAATCTTGTGTTTATCTGTTAAATCTGTGTCATCTGTGTTCAAACAAGTTCAAATGAGTTAATGATATAAAGTTCCTGAATTTATTATCGGCTGTGCAGGATGGTCACTGCAAAGAACAACCATAAGATTGGTTACCATCGCCGCTTTGCGCTCCTCGTCAAGTTCAACTATGTGATTTTCAGAGAGTTTATTGAGAGCCATTTTTACCATTCCCACAGCTCCGTCAACAATTTTTTCCCGCGCCGCAATTATTGCGTCAGCCTGTTGCCGTCTGAGCATAACTGCTGCAATTTCAGGCGCATAAGCAAGATAATTCACCCGTGCTTCCATCACTTCTATACCTGCAATTGCAAGCCGCTCGTTGAGTTGGCGTTCAAGAATTTCGTTGATTTCCTCGCCGCCGGAGCGTAGCGTGAGTTTTTCGTCTTCGCTCTCAAAATTGTCGTAAGAATACAGCCCCGCAACCTGCCGTAAAGCCGCATCCGACTGCACTTTGACAAAATTTTCGTAGGCTTTCATTTTGTCCGCCACGTTGTCGGTTTTGGCTGCAGCAATTGAGGTGTTTGATGTGTTATCAACTTCAAAACTTGCCTTGTAGGTATCTACTACGCGCCACACAAGTACCTGCCCAATCATTATGGGGTTACCTTTTTTGTCATTCACCTTAATAGGCTCTGCATCAAGGTTTCGCGCCCGTAAGGTGAGTTTTTTCTTGGCATAAAACGGATTGACCCAAAAGAATCCGTCTGTCTTTACCGTACCGCGATATTTGCCGAAAAATACCATTACACGTGCTTCGTTTGGCTCAATTTGCATAAATCCTGCCCAAAAAAGCGAATTAACGAATAAGCCGACAATCGATAAAATAATGCACGAAATTCCGCAAATAGATGCAGAATTTTCATCTACTTTGTTTATTCCAAAAATAAGCAAAGCAATCACTGCAAAAAGGAATAAAAAGTTAATTATCAGCATCATAATGCCATTTAACTTTGTCCCTTTAAATACTTTTTCTTTTTTATTCTCCATAAAAATTTTGACTTTAAATGATATTGAAATGATATTAAAATAATAGCACAAAAGTAGCGCATTATTTGGAATAAACAAACGACAATCAAAACTTTATGATTATTTATAATTTGGCAATATTTATTTGTTGAAAAACAAACAGCAAAAGCTCCCGTCTCCGGAGGCTTTTATTCCTTCGCGTAAAGATTCTTCGCAATGGGTGCAATAAAACACAATGGCAACTGAATACAGGGAGTTAAGGCGAAGAAGGGGAGGCTAAGAGTTGCTATCTAACCGCTGATAGAGGTTTTCCCACTGTTCGACAATGGTGTTGATGTCGAAGCGTTGCGCTAAATGCCGGTTATTTATTCCAATTAAATTTCTTTCCCGTATGGAAAGTTCAACTGTTTCGGACATTTTTTGAGCCAGTAAAGCGCTGTTTTTGACAGGCACAACCCATTCCGGCTGTCCGACCACTTCGGCGCAACCTCCGGCATCGGTTGTAATCACCGGCAATTCGCAAGCCATCGCCTCGGCAAGCACAATGCCAAATCCTTCCCACGCAGAGGACAAAACAAAGCAATCTGCCATATTATAACAAGTCTCTACATCTGTTCGGACACCCCATAAAAGAATATGATTATTCAGATGTTTGGCGGCAATACGCTGTTCGATAGCCGTTTGCAGTTCTCCTTTGCCGATGACAATCAATTTTGTTTGAGGGTGTTTTTTATGCACCAAATGAAATGCTTCAATCAGTGTGGGATAATCTTTAGCTGCCGTCAACCGTCCGACGGCAATAAACAGAAAATCGTCGTCGGCAATGGCACAGGCACGCCGTCTGTGCCTTAACTCACCGTCCTTTCTAAATCGCGACAACGAAATGCCATTATAAACGGGCATACTCTTTTGCGCGGAAAACGCTTTCTGCTTAACAAAATAATCTACCGCTTCCTGCGAAACATTGGTATTCAAATCGGACATTCCATCGGTCAGTCGATACAGCCATAATCTGAGCTGTCCACCCTCGTTCTTACTGTGAGCCGAGCATATCAACTTGGGAATTTTGACAAATATTCTCAGCAATCGAGCAAACAGGTTGGCATGAACCATATTGGCATGTACAATATCAGGACTGAATTGTCGAATAACCTGCCTCGCCCTAAAGATACACTTCACAAGCGAGACCGGATTTTTATGCATGGCAAGCGCCACAACAGGCATCTCAGGATGTATGCGCTGCCTCATCCTATTTTCGCCGGTGAGATAGACCAGCGACACCTTGTGTCCCAGTCCGACCATTTTTGCGGCAAGGTCAACGGTAATAATTTCAGCACCTCCAAGTTCCAGTCCGGTTATGATGTAAAGGATGTTCATGCTATTTTTTATTTGTTTATCGTGGTCTGTTTTTTCTCCGGCGTTATCACTTCTCCAAGCAGTGTGGCGGCGGTGGCTTCGGTGATGTGTACGGTAATAAATTCTCCGATGTGTCTCCCCGATTTAGGAAATACCACCACCTTATTCTGTGAAGTACGCCCGAAAAAATGTTCCCGTGAACGCTTGGAATAACCCTCTATCAACACCTCAAAGCGCTTGCCGACATCCCGTCTGTTGGACGCCAGACTCAATTCCAGTTGCAGAGCAATAATCTCATTCAGACGGCGCACTTTGACGGTTTCGGGAATATCGTCCGGCAAATGCATGGCTGCGTATGTACCCGGACGTTCGGAATATTTAAACATAAATGCCATATCAAAAGGCGCTTCACGCATCAGACTGAGTGTCTGTTGGTGGTCGGCTTCCGTTTCGGCATGAAAGCCGCAAAAAATATCCGTGCCTATCGTCGCTTCGGGCAGGATGCGCCGAATGGCTGCAATCCGCTGCAGATACCATTCGCGCGTATATTTTCTGTTCATCGCACGCAGAATGTTGTCGCTGCCGCTTTGCACGGGCAAATGAATATGTCGGCAGATATTGGGATGTCGCGCGATGACTTCCAGTGTGGCATCGCTCATATCTTTTGGATGAGAAGTGGTGAAGCGAATACGCATTTCGGGAGCTGACGTGGCAACCCGCTCTAAGAGTTCGGGAAATCCAATGACTGTTTCGCCGGTTTCAAAGCGGTAGGAATTGACGTTTTGACCAAGCAGGGTTACCTCCCTGTATCCACGTGTTGTCAGGTCGCGCACTTCGTTGAGAATACTCGCCACATCGCGACTGCGTTCCCGTCCTCGCGTATAAGGAACAATGCAGTAGGAACAAAAATTATTGCAGCCGCGCATAATGGAGACAAAGCCCGCAATCGTTTTGCCGACACGTGCCGGCAATATGTCGCGGTAGGTTTCGGTGGTGGAAAGCGTTACATTAATGGCTTTTTGCCCCGTTTCCACTGCTCCCACCAGATTCGGCAAATCCATATAGGCGTCCGGACCTGCCACAAAATCCACACCGCAATCATTGATTAACGCCTCCTGTACACGTTCCGCCATACAGCCGATAACGCCTATAATCAAATGTTTGTTCTTGCGTTTAAGAGATTGAAAATAATCCAGCCGCGAATAGACCTTTTGCTCGGCATTGTCGCGAATGGAACAGGTATTTATCAGAATGGTATCGGCTGCGTCCGGTTGTTCCGTCAACTCATAGCCATCGGACTGCATAATTGCCGCCACTACTTCGCTATCAGCCACATTCATTTGACAGCCGTAAGTTTCTATCATTAATTTCTTCATACGAGCATTTTACACTGGTGGGGAATTTTTATTCAGATGCGCAAAGGTACGCCTTTTTTTAGTTTTTAGAGTGTAGTTAGTAGAGTGTAGTTTTTAGTGACATAACGAATAGTGAATAATGAAAGATGTTGCGCTATTAGCCGTTTACGGCTTCAATATCAATAGAAAAACGGCTTCAGGCAGGCGTTTTTGTCCGTTAGGACATATACTTTTATAGTGATTCACTCCACCAGTCCTGCCTTTCAGGCAGTGCGCTCTGCTTACTTCCCTGCCGCAGGTCGCTGACCTGCGGTTATGAAAATTCTGCCTTGCAGGCAGTCTGGGAAGCCGGTTTTTTGCCCCACAACCACGCAAAAAAAATTTTTCACTAAAAACTACACTCTAATAACTAAAAGTATTATCTTTGCCCCGTTCTTATACACATCTAAAATCAATACAAAAAGATGCTTACATCTGGGGTTCTATATTCACCATTTTTTCAGATTAGACGGTTCAATCGCCTAAAAGTAAGCTCGTTACAAAAGCCCCCCCCCGTATTCGCCTTAACTCCTTGTATTCAAGGGCTTATCATTTATTAAAAACTTTTCAGTTTATACTTAGTAGCGCGACGTTTTTTAGCGTCTTCTTGCCATATACATATATCACGGTAACCTTTCGGAATGGTCTGGAGGGTTGCCGTTGTCTGTTATTGCGCCCTCCCGCTAAGGCGGGACAAGCATTGCGAAAAAACTCCCGCTTTGGCGGGACAAGTCTTGCGTGCCTTGCGGTTAAATATTTTTACCGCAAAGACGCAAGGGATGCACAAAGAAAGCGCTCTATTGCTATTGTCCTTTTATTTTTCAACTATATCTATCAATTAATTTAAAACATGTTTTTTTATGAAAACTAACAATTTTCTTTTCTCAGTCCTTTTTGCAGGGCTTTTAAGCGGCACTTCATTTTCTGCGGCGCAGGTAACTATCGGCGGCAGCGACCTGCCCAAAGCAGGGGCAATTGTAGATTTGAACCCGCAAAACGGCGTTAAGGGAGGTCTGGCGCTCTCCAGTGTAAGTATTATTGATTTAGATAAGATTCCTGTCGGTACCAACCTGTTTTCGGGTATTTCTGTCGGAGTAAATGACGATGTAAACATTGAACTCACCGGAGCTATCGTTTACAACAATTATGAAGGATTGCAGTTAGCGCCTCAACTTGCCGGCGTTGCCAAGTTTGGTAAAGGCATTTATGTCTGGAACGGTAATCAATGGAATAAAATCGGCAAGCCTGAACATGCCATAACCTTTGCCCCTTACAATCTTGGCGCTGACCCTGCTTACGACACGCCCAAGAAACAGATTGAATATCTGGCTAACTGTTCCACTGCCGAAGCTGTTAATGTTTGGGGCGACCTCTACCAATGGGGACGTATAGCTGACGGACATGAAAAACGGGATGCTGCTTCATATACAACTTACGGAGCGCTTTCAGCCCCTACTGATTTGGATGCTACCACCGGACAGGTGATAGATAATACCGGAGGTTACAGTAAATCTGCTACAGACCAAAAATACGGACACTATATTATAGGAAAAGACGAAGACGGAACTGACAACGATAATAATTGGCGTACAAGAAAGGATGACCTTTGGGGTAACGGTGTGGCTATAGGAACTGAAACTTCCGGTAAAGGTGTTCTTTACACCTTGGACGGCAAATATTATCAAAACACAGACTGGGCAATCTCTGCCAACAATCCCTGTGCCTCAATGGGCGCCGGATGGCGCGTTCCTACTCAGGACGAATGGGAACGGCTTGTTAATTACGACTGGAATCCGAGTAATTATTCTGGTAATAATAATACTATTACTATTACGACAACATCAACAGGTCAAGCTACTACCAGTTCGGGTAGCGCCCCCTTGACCTGGGTACGTGTCAAAGGGGGTAAAGCATCCGATGTTGGTTGGGGTACTTCTCAAGGCGCGTTAGGCGGTTACGCTGTTTACAAAACAGATGACTGGGAGGCTGCAACGGGTTACAATAGCGGTACAGAACCTCTTTACGAAGCTGCTGCTCCCGAGCCTCTCTTTTTCTTTCCTGCCGCCGGATACCGCTCTACGGCAAATGGTGCGGTGTACACCAACGGCCCCGGGTACTACTGGAGCAGTACAATTAATTCAGAGAAAGCATTCTGCCTGTACTTCGCCAATGATCGGGTGATCGTGCACTACTCATATGCGCGTGCGATGGGCTATAGTATCAGGTGTGTGAAGGAATAAGCCGCCCCCCCCTCAAACAAACAGAAAAGCCTCCGGAGATGGGGGCTTTTTTAGTTATTAGAGTGTAGTTTTTAGTGAATAATACTGTCTCGCAAGGACAAATCTCTGTGTAACTCTGTGAAACCTCTGTGCTTCTCTGTGAAATTCAGCAGCGAGCGTTGCCAAGTTTCTTGTTGCACGGAGTTATACAGAGAACACACAGAGAGACACAGAGAAATAAAAGCCCGAAAAATATTATTCACTAATAACTACACTCTACACTCTAATAATTAAAAAAGGTGTACCTTTGCACGTCGTTTTTTTTAATCTATTTCGTATGAAAAATTTCTTTTTGTCATCAGTTCTTTTGACGTCGGTTTGTCTGACCGGCGTGTCCTGTTTGAATACCGAAGAAACAGGCATCTCTTCCAATCCCAATATTATAACATTCTCACTGGCAAATGCCGGTCAAGGCACGTTCGGCACACAAACATTTACCATTGACAATACTAATAATGTCATCTACAATGTAGATTCGCTGCCCTACCAGAGTCAACTGGATTCCGTGATTGTTACCGTTGTGGGGGAATCGTTAAGCGCTGTCATCATCAATGATTCCATTGTCTTTACCACGAATGACACGCTTAATCTTTCGGAGCTGGTAACCATTCAAACCGTCGCACAGGATGGTGAAACGGTTAAAACCTATAGCCTTGATTTGCGTATTCATCAGATAGACCCCTACCTGTACATCTGGACAGGGATTAATTCGCAGGTCTATACCGGAGCGGTTACGGTTGAAAAACTTGTGCATTTCAACGGCGAGCTGCTGCTTTTTGTTGACGAAGGGAACGATCATATCGCGCTTCACCGCAGCGCCGACGGCATCACCTGGACGGCATCGACAGTGAGCGGACTGCCTGCCGCTTTTGATATACGTTATATCGTCAAATTCTCCGAACAGCTGATTGCTCTCCACAATAACGTCGCCTATTTCTCCACCGACGGACAAACATGGAACACCAGACCGGCATCCGGCGTAGCCGTTTCCAACCTGCTTTTTGCGATGAATGACAAACTTTATGCCCTTGGCGGAAGCGGGTCGGCTCTGTTTGTTGCGGAGGCAGACTCAACGCTTGCCTTTACCGGCATCGGCGAATTGCCTTCGCCATTCCCGATAACGGGCGCCGGAATCTACGTCGGGACAAGTCAGAGTGGCGTGCCGCGTGTGTTTGTGGTTGGAGGGAAAGATGGTAACGGCGCTCTGCTGAACACAGTCTGGTCTTCCGAAAACGGACGTTACTGGGCAAATCTGGCATCTAACGGCGTCCCGTTCACGCCGCGAGAAGGCGTCGCTGTGGTGCAGTATGACAGTCTGCTGATGCTCTTCGGAGGACGCGACGCTTCGGGGCTTGCCAACGACATACAGTGGGTGTCACGCTCTTTCGGCATCACCTGGACGCTCCCGCAGGACAAAGAGACAATCAGTTCCCTGTTTGTGCCGCGATATGATGCACAAATTGCCGTAAATGAAGAAAAGTACACAATCTTCATCGTTTCCGGACGTACTTCCGTTGGATTTATAAAGGATGTATGGAGAGGACGTAAAAACGAAAAACTCTTTTTGTTGAAGTAAATTTCTGTTTGTTTTTTCTCAAAAAACATTCTTATGAATGGCATAATAGAGTTACCTATTTCCAAAAGTCTTGCGAACAGAATATTGGTCATAGATGCTTTAGTCGGTAAAGCCTCTTTGCCGATATTTGTTAAAGCCTGTGCTGACACACAAATAATGGCTCAGGCGTTGTCAGTGCCGGCGACGAGAATTAATGTTGGCGCATCTGGGACGGCATTACGTTTTTTGACGGCATATATGTCGTTTCATTCGGGACGCCGGAAAATCACAGGGGTGGAGCGTATCTATGAACGTCCGATAGCGCCGTTGGTAGATGCTCTCAAAAGTCTCGGCGCAAAGATTAGGTATCTTGGTCAGGAAGGTTTTGCGCCGATGGAAATTATCGGCCAATCGCTTGCCGGCGGAAAGGTGCAGATAGATGCCTCGTACAGCAGTCAGTTTGTTTCTGCCCTGATGCTGATTGCGCCCCGTTTGTCTAACGGACTTACCATAGAGGTTATAGGCGAGCCGACGTCAAAATCGTACATTGACATGACAGCGGCATTGATGCAACGGAACGGCATTGCGGTTACGGTGCAGGGTCGGACTGTTTCGGTGGCTGAAGGCAAATATACACCTGTACAAATCGTGGAATACGACTGGACGGCAGCGTCTTACTGGTATTCCATTCTGGCGATACAAAAGCAGGGAAAGATACTGCTTAAAAATCTGAACGTGGACAGTCTGCAAGGCGACCGTATTGTCTCAACCCTTTTCGAGCCTTTTGGCGTTGCCACAACACAGACCCCCGACGGTGTACGGATAGAAGCCTGTTCTTCGACAATTACGTCATTTGCCTATAATTTTCAAGACTGTCCGGATCTGGTTCCCACCTTTACCGTCCTCTGCTGCGCACTTAAAATTCCTTTTTGTATGACAGGCATCATCCAGTTGCAATACAAGGAGAGTGCGCGTGTCGAAGTTCTGATGAGTGAATTACAGAAATGCGGCTATCAGCTTCACCAGCCGACGCCGGATATGTTGGTCTGGCAGGGCAAATATACTCCCGTACACCATCTGCCACAGATTGATCCCCACAACGACCATCGCATAGCAATGGCATTCGCACCTCTCCATCTGAATAGATCGGTTGTTGTGAATATGCCATCCGTAGTGGATAAATCCTATCCGGACTTCTGGGAACTATTTGAAGACTGACAGCTCCCGCGTTCTCTGCCGACAGAGAGGAAGCTAACAACTGCCACCAAAACAAAAGCCCCCGTCGCTGGGGGCTTTTTGTTTGTTGAATGTTCTTTTGGCAGGAATCAGGGAACAAGAGGCTACTGTACAACCAACTTGCCGTAGTAAACACCGTGCGTACCGGTGGTGATACGAACCACATAAATGCCACTCTCGTCAAAACCCGACAGAACTATCGGCTCGGTGTCCGGATGCAGGGAGAGCACGCGAATACCTGTGCTGTTGAATATCTCTATCTGCATATCTTTGCGTTCTGCTGCGGAGAAATCAACCGATACGCGCACCTCGCCGCCACGGAGAACAGGATTAGGCGTCAAATTAAGCGTGGAAACGCTCGTGTGAGACAGACCCGTACCTATCAACAGATTAAGCGTGTGAATACTGTCGCAGCCATTCGACCCTTTCTTGTGGAAAGTGAATACATAGTTGTCAGGAACCGTACCTGCAAGAATTGTCATATCACGGTAGATGTACGGCAAATCGTTGACGGTAATCTCTATTGTCTCCGACGTGTGAACAGTTTCCTCTACGTGAAGCCTCAGAACGATGATACTGTCGCAGGTCGTTGACGGCACTGTGCCGCCCGTCCGCTCGTATGTACTGTCCTTTGTCAGGTTAACAAAGCCATTGCCGGTATAGGAACCGCCCTCACAAATCGTAACATCAGGCAGGTGCGTAACGGCAGGAATAACGGTCAGATGCAGCCTCACTACACTGTCGCAACCCGTTGTCGTTATGTAACGATAGTGAATACCCTCTTCAGTCTCTTCAAAACCATTATCGGTATATGTACTGCCCTCGCAGATGGTCGCAGAAATGTTGGTTTGGGCGCTCGGCAGCACCGTTAGCGTCAGTTTTATCAGGCTGTCTGCGTCATTGGTATTTACGCCGATACGTTCATAATGGTATGTTCCTGCCGTTAATTCGGCAGTCGGAATGGAAAAACCATGACCGTTATAGTCATACCCCTGGCAGGTTGACCCCGTACGGGAGTATTCCATCAAAGCGCTCACATGAATATTGTCCAAATGTATCTGACCAGAACCGGCGTCCGGCGATGCGATATAGAAAGCGATGCGGATAGTTTTGTCTCTGTGAGCGGCAAGATCGACATTGATTTTGCTCAACGCAAAGGCAATCTCACTCAGCGTATTTGGCGCTCCCTGATTATCCCAAACGGTTGCGTGCGCTGCACTCCACGTGGCGCCGGCATCGGGCGAAACTGCCACCATAAACCTGTCTGAGGCAATATTCGGACTTACCATCCTCAAATCGAACGACACTTTGCTGCCATTCGAGGGAAAGATAATGGGAGGTGTTATCAGCCAGCTGTAAATACCGGAAGAGGACAAATCAACCCAGGCATGCTGTCCCGGAAGTATGTCTGATGAGAGTTTCCATGCTGTTCCGGCAGTGGTGAAAGTTTTTGAGCCGTCAAACAGGTCTTCTGCCGCTACATTATCGTAACGTGACCAACATTGCGGTATTTGCACACTGCCAAACCCTTCGGTAAACGGTATCGTATATGCTCCGCAGGGCGTTTCAAAGCTACCGGCTGACCATTCCGTCTGCCCGTCCTGACATACGGCTCTCACATACCAGTAGTAGGACGTTGTTTTTGACAACGAGGAGAGTTGTAGCGTTGGACTGCCGGTTATTGTGGTGTCACAGATGTTGGCGATAACGTTCTCGGGCGCAGATAACTGTTCGGAACTTACTTTCACGTGCCATGCTGTGGCATTACTTGCCCATGACAGGGTCGCCTGAGTGTCCGTTACGTTGCTCGGCGTCATAAGGATGGGAATGTAGCAAGATTCCGGCTCTGTTACGCTGACACTGTCAATGGCTGCCGGAGGTTGATTGCCTCCCGAACCGTCATTCTTCCAGAAGAATGTCAGGTTATAGTCGCCGGACGATTCGAGAGCAAACAGGCTGCTACTGTGTTCCCAGTTACTTTTTCCGTTCAGCATACCGTTACCCACATCTATCCAGTTTGCCGGCGCCGTGTTGTTATACTGGGTCATTCCAAAAGCTCCGCCTCCGGACAAATCCACATGTGCAGGAATTAGAAATGCACGTAACAAATCAGAGGTACCTTCCCCATTGGCACGCCAGTAAAACTGAACTTCATACACACCGGAAGTAAGCGTCATTGTCCGGTAAGCGTAAGCGTATGAAACATTTGCAAGTATCGAATAAGTGTTATCTCTGTTATTATTTGAGATATAAAGCCCTGTTGTCCCCTCTTTGGCTGCTGCCGTACCGAAGCGCCATTTATTGGTGTTTTCGCCACCTGTACTATTGCTTCCACTGAAGAACCATGCCGTATTTTCCGTAGCGTTTTCAAAACACGTCCGAAATGGAACGGTTGCGGGGGCAGGCAAAGTGATGAAAGAGGCTAAGCCACGCCATGCGCTTGTATCATTGACGCCACAAATGGCACGGACATAAACATCGTAGGCGGTCAGGTCATGCAAGCCGGTGAGAACGGCGGAGGTTGTCGCTGCAGACTGCAACGTGCCGCTGACAGTCGGGTCGAAGCCCGCCGGTCCGTACGTTACTTCATAGCCAACCGGCGTACCTACAGCCTCCCAGATGACGGTGGCAGAGGTAACGGAAACGGCTGTTACTTTCAGATTCTTCGGACGCTGACACGTCGGCGCCGGCTCAAGAATCACATTGTCAATGTAAAACTCGCCGATTCCGGATGCGACCAGAGCAATGTATTTGCCCGTTCCCGAATAAGACTCAAACGACACGGTCAAATCTTCCCACACAGACGTAGCCGACGGAACGATGGTTGCCACTGCCTCAAAGGTGGCATAATCGGCAGGGTCTGTCATAACGCCAACGCTAAAACTGCCGGTTCCCGTAGCCCTGTATCCTGTAAAATACAGTTGTGCCGCGCTGATGGCGTTGCTCATAGCGGGCAGTGTGGCGTAAGAGCGGTTAGTGTCTGTCGATTTGAAATAAAGCGCCGCTGTTCCCGCATATTTCACCGTACTGCTGCAATAGGGTTTCGTTTCGGTTGTGCCGCCTGCTTTCCAGCACTCGGGCAGAGTTCCTGTCCCGACGCCAAAACCTTCAAAACTCTGGGTGTAGGGATAGGTTTCATGGACACATTCTGTGGTAAACTGCACGGTGTAGGGATAACGGGCGCTGTAAGCGTTACCGTCTTCGCAAATAGTTCGCAGATAGACAAAATAGGTCTTTTGCGGATACAGACCGGTGATAACAGTTTCCCGCGTGTTACGGACAACCTTGTTTGCAACAAAGTTTGTGATGGTATCCGCATCTTCAACATTTTCTACATATACGGTGGATACCTGCACCTGCCATACGGTATCAAGTTGCGAGAGAGACTCCCATACGATGCGTGCCGAAACATCTGTAATGTCCGTAACACGCGGGTTGATGGGCGCCTGACAGTCGCGAATGGAGTCAACCTTTATGCCGTCGATATAAGTAGTGTACGTTTGGGAGCTGATATCGCCATTAACCAGAAATGCAATGAATTTGCCCTCGCCCTCGTAGGTGTTGAATTTCACCTTTTGGGTTTTCCATGCATTCAGGTCTATGTCGGTCAACGGCTCGAATGTTGAAATATCGGCAACATCTTCAAGAACGCCGATGCTCAACTTTGCATTGGCAGAACTGCTGTAACTGCTGAACTCCATTTGCAACGCCGACAGGTCGGCGCTAAAAGGCGGCAACACGGCAAACGCTTTGGTTGATGTGTTATTATCGGCATCATAATAGGCGTACATTCGGAGAGAATAATTATCGCCGTCGCTGCTTTCTTCTGCTGAACAGTAGGGCAAATAGGAGAATGTGTAAGTCTCCGGAGGCACAATGCCACTGGTATTGGCAACTACACGCCAGCAGTCGGGTACTGCTCCCATACCGGAACCGGATGTGTTAAAATGTTCCGTGTACGGTACGGAATGTTCGGCACAACTGGTTGTGAATTTCAGCGCATCCGACCAGTAACCGTATCCATCTGTTTCGCCACAATAAGCACGAACATAGATGTAGTATGTAGTGTTTGGCTGGCGTCCATACACGTCAAAATAGCCATCCTCTATATCCTCAATAAGTTCAGCGGTTACTGTTTCGGGGTCGATGGGCGTGGCAGAGATTTTTATGTCATACTTTGAAGCCGTCTTCGACCATACCACACGCGCTCCCTCAGACGTGATTCGTGATACCGACAGACCGGCAGGTATGGCACAGGGGCGTACCGGACGAACATTCAACGTGATGTCGTCAATAGCTGCCGGAGGCGGAAAGTGATTGAATATTTCATTAATCCACAGGAAGACCAGATTGTACAGCCCTGCCGTTTCCACAGTAAAGTCTTTTGTCCAACTCTTCCAGTCATCAAGCAGACAGAGTGTATTGTCGCCCAAATCAATCCAGCCCGTTGGCGTGTAGCCAAGCTGACTTTTTATATTATCGTCCACCAGAAGCGTTTCGGACGCCGGAACAAGAAAGACCCTGAACAGAGCAAAATAGGGCAAAAGGTCGGTGCCTGTGCTTCCCTTGCTTTTCCAGTCGAAACTGATTCTGCCTTCTCCTGCCGGAAGATTAAATTGCCGGTAAGCAAAACTTGTGGACGATGTCGCATCGTAAGTATAATTGCCGGCAGCATTGTGCACGTAGAGACCTTTTTTCCCATTATGGAAAGCTGCCGTGCCAATGCTCCATGAGTTGGGCGCTGTGGTGAAGAGCCAGCTGTTATTTTCCGTGTCATTCTCGAAGTCGTTGGAATATGGCACGCCTGCCGGAGCAACTTTTGTTCTGAACAGCACGGGCTGAAAAATCCACTGACCATATTCACCGCTGCCACAATTGGCTCTCACGTAAAGTGCATAGCCGGTAGCCGGCGTCAGCTCCGTCAGTTGATGGGTGGTGGCGGTGATGTCTATGGGCGTAACGTCAACTCCGTCAGGGTCAAATCCGGGAGCGCCCAACGCTACCTGCCACGCTGTTTCGACACCCGCAGGAACAAAGGTGAGCGTCGCCGTTGTTTCCGTAATGTTCTCCACGGTTGTGTTGCTTACAAAACGGCATGACGGGACGGTATGCACACTGATATTGCCGATATGCACGCTGTTATCCCCGTTGTGTTGTGTTGATTCGCCATAAAAGGCAATTTTCACCGTCTGTCCCGTGTAGGGAGACAAATCAACGACTGCTTTCTGTCCCGTGTTAGGTATCTGGTCGTAAGCATAATGTCCTGTGGCGGCGTTATTCCATTCGGTAACATTGGCGGATGTCCATGTTGTGCCTTCATCGGTGGAAACAATCACCAGAAACCTATCGTCGGGCTGATTGCCGATATGCTGCGACACACCTCCATCCGGAGCGTTGGTCAAAGCCAAATCAAACGTCAATTCGGAATCGACGTTCAAGAGGATGGGAGGCGTTATCAACCATTCGTTTACACTGTTGTAAACATTAAGGGTGGCATGCGCTCCTGTTATGCCGTTATTGGTACTGTTCCTTTGCCATGATATGTCTGCGGAAGCAGGGAGGTTGCCGCCGCTTAATACGGACGAGGCTAAGCCCGAACGACGTTCCCAGCATGCCGGTGGAAAGGTTGACGCCGCAAAGTTTTGACTGAAAGGGAACGGCATGACGCCGCAAAGCGTTGTAAAGGAGATGTTACTCCACAGACTGACGTCATCTGTGCCACAGTCTGCCTGCACATAGACATAATAAGTGGTTACCGGCGACAGGACGGTCAGGGGTAGCGTGGAGCTTGTTACGGATGTTTCAAGTATGTTGCCCGTTCCTGTATCAGGGTCGCTGAGCGAAGAGG
The DNA here is from genome assembly GCA_031270565.1 of Prevotellaceae bacterium. GTDB lineage: Bacteria > Bacteroidota > Bacteroidia > Bacteroidales > Paludibacteraceae > F0058. Next base: position 5,905 of record JAISXJ010000002.1, on the reverse strand, counting down.
TAGAGACTTTTACATGCCACGAGGAGGAGGCACTTGTCCATGATACCGTTGCCGTATTCGCGGTAACAGATGAAGATGCTAATGCGGATACGCCGACACATGACTGCCGGACAACCGAAATATTATCCACCGCCGCCGGAGGCTGATTGCCGCCGCTGTCATCGTTTTTCCAGTAAAGTACCAAATCGTAATACCCTGCCGTAGCAACCGTGTGTACAATATCCAGATGTTGCCATGCCGTCTGTCCTCTGTTATTTGACGACAGGGAGATCCATCCTGTTGGCAAAGCCTCTCCGTCACGCAGGAGTGTCCCCGCTTCAACAAGCGAGGTTGGTGGCGCTAAAAAGATTCTCAGGTTATCCACATTGTTTTCGCCGTTAGCCTTCCAGTCAAGTGAAATGATGTAAGTATCGGCATTAAGACTGAATGTCCTGCGGGCAAATACATTTGAAGCGACTTGATTGTTATAGCTATTCGTTATGCCGTCGTCAGCGCTGATGTACAGACTTTTTGAGCCGCCGTTGTGCGTGGCAGAGCCGATAGACCATTTGTTGGTCTGCGTGCCGTTTACAAATGTCCATAAAGCATTCTCGTCGGGGTCTTCAAATCCTTTTGAATAAGGCGGTATAGCCGGTGTCTGTATGGTTGTGAACGTGCTTGACGCCCATTCTCCCTCTCCGAAATCGCAATCAAGTTGTACATACAGGTAGTATGTTGTCTTAGGCGTAAGCGCAACCGGTATCTGGAAAGGCTTGGATGTTATATTGTCGGAATGATAAATGTCTGCCTGCGTGATGTCTGTTATAGGCAACCCCATTGGCGAAGTGGATATGGCTATCTTATATTTGTCGGCATCGCCTGTCCATGTCAGCGACGCGCCGGTGGAGGTGAGGTTCTCGGCGGTCAAAGCCGTTGCCTTGGGACATTCCGGAGCAGGTTCTACGACCAAATCATCAATATATAGTCTATAATAATTTGCGAGTCCTGACACTGAAGCCAAAGGCGTTGCATCCGACATAAATGCGATATACTTTCCGCCGGAAACGGCAGTAGAGAGCGAGCGTTCAACCAATTCCCACGTGGTTGCTGCCGAAGGCAGAATGGTGTATAAATCTTCAAACGTGTTGATGTCGTTCGGATTGGTCATCACGCCCACGTGAAGTGGATGGTCTATGCCGCCGGCATAAAACTGAAATTTAATATTGCAGGTCGTAATATCCTCCACTTCAAAGGGAGGCGAAACGGCAAAAACCTTTGTGGCATAATCTGCATAGTTCGGGAAGTTTCCCGCAACAGGTGCCAAATGCATCGAGCTGCCGGAGCTTCCGTACTTTTGGGCGGTTGTGCAGACAGGGAGTGGAGGATTACCCACCTTTTTCACTTCACGTGTATAAACCAGATACCCTTTCCAGCAGTCGGGAAGCGCCGTACCGGAGTTGTCAAATGATTCCGAATAGGACAACGCCTTTGCCGGACAGGCGGTGGTGAACTGCCATGCCGTCCACGCGCTGTTGTCATCGTATTCACAAACAGCTTTTACATAGACATAATAGGTGGTTGCGGGGGTTAATCCCGTTACGTTTTGATATGTATTCGGCGCGATGCCATCGAAGCCGTCTGCGGTAGCGTTATCAGGCGGATTCAGAGACGAAGAAGAAACTTTCAGATAGTAGCTCTCAGCGTTATTGTGAAGCCATGCCAGCCTTACTGAAGTGGAGGTCAGAGAGACTGCCCTGATGTCGGAAGGCGCCGAGCAATTGGGAGAGGCGCTTATCGCTACTTTGTCCAGCGCAATGCCCCGCCCGTTTCCCGGACGGTATTCAAAAGCAATCTGAATGGCGGTAGCACCTCCGAGATAACTCACCAGGGAACAGGTTTCCGTCGCCCAGTTGTTGCTGCCGGCAACTGTTTTGATAAGTGTCCACAGCGCATCTGTCGTCGTTCTGTAATAAATTGCCAGCGTGTCGCGCTCGGCGCCAATCGGTGGCGCTGCTGTTACAAAGGTTAGGATTGGAGACGGCAGAGCCGTAATGGTAGTCATCGGCGTTATCAGTTTCACGATGTCTGTTCCGCCGGAAGGGACTCTGGCATAATAGGCGCCGTCATGAGCGTTCGGGATAAACCCGCCTCCCATTTCTGCATTACTCACTTCCCACGAATTGAGGGAAGTAGTCGGGGCTTGTGTCCACAGACTGAGTCCGCCACTTTCAAAAGAATCAGAGAACGCCTTTAACTGGGCGGATAAATTCATTGTCAATAAAGCCGTACAGACCGTCAACATCAAACGTAATGTGTTTTGCATAAGAATTTAAGAATAAAATTATTTATAGATATTTGTTTTTAATTGCCGCAAAGTTAGCACAAAATCTCCAATTCCTCACAAACGGATAGAATATGGTCACTGCTTTAGTTTGAGGTGCGAAAAAGAGTCAAGAGCTAAGAAACAAGAGTTTTCCAGTGAATAATGATGTCTCTGCGTTTTATCGCCAACTCAAATTAATAGTTCACTATTTTGTATTACATTTGTGCCTTAAATTTTTGCCTGTTTTAACAGGCTGTAATAATTAATTAAATGAACAATCACGTGCACGTCGGCATTGAATACTGGATCGGATTTATATCCTTTGTGATTATCATGTTAATGCTTGATTTAGGCGTTTTTCACAAAAAGGATACGGAAGTAAAAGTTAAGCCTGCGCTCTTGTGGAGCGGATTCTGGATTTCTTTGGCGCTTCTTTTTAATCTCGGCATCTGGTATCTGGTGGATGACAAAAGTAAGGCGATGGAGTTTCTGACCGCCTATCTGCTCGAAAAATCCCTGAGCATCGACAACCTTTTTGTTTTTATTCTCATCTTCAGTTTCTTCAAGATTGAGGCGAGGTATCAGCATAAAGTGCTGTTTTGGGGCATCTTTGGAGCGCTGATTATGCGGGCTATTTTTATTTTTGCCGGCGTAGCAATCATCTCCCGTTTTTCGTGGGTGATGTATATCTTCGGCGTGTTCCTTGTTTACACAGGTATTCACATGCTGGTGGAAAAGAAAGACAAATCCGAATTTAATCCCAACGAAAACATTGTTCTGCGCACATTCCGCAAGATTATGCCTGTCACCGACGATATGAGCCGTCCCCGCTTCTTCATTCGTCAGGCGGGGAAGTGGGTTGCGACACCGTTCTTTCTGACGCTGCTCTTTATTGAGGCGTCCGATTTGGTCTTTGCCGTTGATTCCATTCCTGCGGTGCTGGCAGTCTCGCAGGATACGTTTATTGTGTTTACGTCTAATATTTTCGCCATACTCGGATTGCGGTCGCTCTACTTTGCCCTGAACGGTATTATGACACTTTTTACCTATCTGAAATATGCTCTGGCAGTGATTCTCTCTTTTATCGGCTTAAAAATGTGCGTCAACGAATTGGCAAAAGAATTAGGCTGGCATTTTCACATATCCAACGGGCTGTCTCTTACCATCATTGTGGGCTTAATAGCTCTTTCCATTATACTCTCTGTAATAAAAAACCGGAAGGTAACCGCACCGCACAATAAGAATTTATAAAAAAGACGTACCTTTGCGGCTCTTTTCGACAGATTATTCTTAATTTAAAGAGTGCAAACTATGAATTTATTAATACAAAAAATGGCGTGCTACAACCTGCCACAGCAGATAAAGGCACGCGGAGTTTACCCCTATTTCAGAGCCATTTCAAGTGAACAGGATACGGAAGTGGTGGTCAACGGGAAAAAGGTTCTGATGTTCGGTTCAAACAGTTATCTGGGTCTGACCAGTGACCCGAGAGTGAAGGAAGCGGCTATTGAAGCCACCCGAAAATACGGCACCGGATGTGCGGGGTCTCGCTATCTTAACGGTACGCTTGACATTCACGAACAGTTGGAACAGCGTTTAGCCAAATTCGTCGGCAAGGACGAAGCAATCATCTTTTCTACCGGTTTTCAGGTCAATCTTGGCGTTGTAGCGTGCATTACGGGACGCGAAGATTATATCATTCTGGATGAATCAGACCACGCCTCCATTATTGAAGGAAGGCGTTTATCATTTTCAAAAATCTTGAAATACAAACACAACGATATGGCTTCTCTCGAAAAGGTGCTCAAACGTTGCAAGCCCGACAGCGTGAAACTTATTATCACGGACGGTATGTTCAGCATGGAGGGAGATGTTGCTCCCCTAAAGGAGATAGTAACTTTAGCCAAACAATATAATGCCTCCATTATGGTTGACGAAGCGCACAGTATCGGCGTATTCGGCAAACACGGTGAGGGAATTTGCCACGCACTGGGCGTTACGGATGATGTGAATTTGATAATGGGAACATTCAGCAAGTCGTTTGCATCGCTTGGTGGCTTTATTGCTGCCGACAGCGCTACCATCAACTATCTCCGCCACAATGCACGCTCGTACATATTCAGCGCCAGCGCCACACCGGCAGCCATTGGAGCTGTCAATGCCGCTCTCGACATTATGCTCTGTGAGCCGGAACGCATCGAACATCTGTGGACACTCACCAACTATGCCCTGCAAGGATTTCGCCAGCGCGGTTTTGAAATAGGGCATACCAGTACGCCGGTGATTCCGCTTTATGTGCGCGATAACGATAAAACGTTTATCATCACAAAAGAGTTGCTTGATAACGGTCTTTTTCTTAATCCGGTGGTGTCGCCGGCAGTGGCGCCGACGGATACTATCATCCGCTTCTCGCTGATGGCAACTCACACCATTGAGCAACTGGATGTCGCTTTAGAGAAAATCACCGAATGTTTTAAAAAATACGGCGTGCTGCATTAGCGCTCTGTTGTTCCGATATATTAAAAACATCACAAACACTTATTAATTATCAATATGTCAGTTAATGTTGTTGACGATACGCGCAAGGTAACCACACACCGTCTCTATGAGATGAAGCAGCGTAACGAGAAAATCAGTATGCTCACCGCCTATGACTATACGCTGGCGGGAATTGTTGACGAGGCGGGAATAGATGTGATTCTCGTAGGCGATTCCGCTTCTAATGTCGTGGCGGGCAATGTTACCACGCTGCCGATTACGCTTGACCAGATGATTTTTCTTGGCAAATCGGTGGTGAAAGCCGTCAAGCGTGCCTTAGTGGTGGTAGATTTGCCGTTCGGCACCTATCAGGGCAATTCAAAGGAGGCGCTTGCCTCTGCTGTCCGTGTGATGAAAGAGACGCACGCCGATGCCATTAAGGTAGAGGGCGGCGCGGAGATAAAAGAGTCCGTTGAGCGGATTCTCTCGGCGGGAATCCCCGTAATGGGACATCTGGGACTCACGCCACAGGCAATCAATAAATTTGGTACATACGTTGTTCGTGCCAGAGAAGAGGCGGAGGCACAGAAGCTCGTTGAAGATGCGCATCTGCTGGAATCGCTTGGGTGTTTTGGTATTGTGCTGGAGAAGATTCCGGCGCTGCTTGCCACGCAGGTAGCGCGGGAGTTGACCATTCCTCTTATCAGCATTGGCGCTGGTGGCGGAGTGGACGGGCAGGTACTGGTTATGCACGATATGCTTGGTATGACACAGGGATTTTCCCCGCGTTTCTTACGGCGCTATGCCGATTTACACAACGTTATCACCGATGCCGTGAAACATTATGTAGCGGATGTGAAGTCGGGCGACTTTCCAAATGCAGAAGAACAGTACTAAGATGTTGTTCTTTTTCGGATAAAAGCAAAAGCCCCTCGCGGGGCTTTTTGTTTGCTGTCTTGAACTATGATTTTTTTGATTGAATGAATACTTTGATTTTTAGACAGACCCCGCTACCGCAGATTTGTAATCTGTGGTTTGCTTGTTGAAGCAATCCATTTTCTACCCCTCGTTTGTAACGAGGGGTAAATGGTAATCTCGTTTGTAACGAGACAGGTCGTTAAAAAC
>JAISXJ010000166.1 GCA_031270565.1 Prevotellaceae bacterium | reverse complement strand
CCATCAAAACACGGACTGGGCAATTCCCGCCAACAATCCCTGTGTCTCAATGGGCGCCGGCTGGCGCGTTCCTACTCAGGACGAATGGGAACGACTTTGTAATTACGACAGCAATCCGAATACTGCCGGTGGCAGAGTTCCCGAAGGCACCACTAATATGCTTGTTATCGGTCAGGCTAACACCAGCGCCAATAGCGCCCCCTTGACATGGGTACCGGTAGCAAATGGAAAAGTAAGTACGAATTGGACAGCAATTACTGCAACAAAATTGGGTGGTTACGCTGTTTACAAAACAGCTGACTGGGATGATGCTGCAGCAGCCGATTATAAAAACGGCATAAAAAACCTTTACGAAACTGCTGCTCCCGAGCCTGTCTTATTCCTTCCTACCGGCGGGATGCGTAGCCCGGCTGATGGTACGTTCGTCTATGTAGGTACCTATGGATTCTACTGGAGCAGTACAAATTACAATGATAACAAAGCTTATCTCATGCGCTTTGCCAACACCCACGTGGACCCGAGTGTCGACCTTAACCGTGGGTACGGCTTTGGCGTGCGGTGTGTGAAATCATTATAATCTCATCCGTTCAGAACAAAAAACAAAAGCCTCCAGTGATGGGGGCTTTTATGTCAGTCGTCAGAGCAGGGGCGCCGTATTCGTGCCTGCGGTGTTATATTTTACGAAAGATGGTACTGGCATTAGCCTGTGCAACAGGCGTAATAACAAGATCGTTTATGCAGACATGCTCCGGCAGAGAGACGGCGAAACGTATGACTTCCGCGACATCTTCTCCCGTCAGGGGGGTCATTCCGGAATAGGTTTGAGCGGCTCGTACGGCGTCATCCTTGAACCGCACCAGAGAAAATTCCGTTTCCACCGCTCCCGGACAGACGTTTGTTACCTTGATGCCATATTTCAACATATCCGTCCGCATGGCTTTGCTCAGCGCATCGACGGCGTGTTTGGTGGCACAGTAAACGTTCCCGTTTTCGTAAACTTCTTTCCCCGCTACGGAACAGATATTAATAATGTGTCCGGCTTTTCGCGCCACCATCCAGGGCGCTACGACGCGTGTTACATAGAGCAGTCCTTTGATATTGGTATCTATCATCCTTTCCCAGTCATCTGTCAGCCCTTCCTGAATGGGATTCAGTCCAACGGCTAAACCTGCGTTATTAACCAGAACATCTATCTTCTGCCACTCCTGAGGAACGGCGTTGAGGACATTTTCCACCGCCTGTCTGTCGCGCACGTCGAAACAGAGGGAGAGTGTTTCCGTCCTGCCGCAGTGAATTTGCAGTTGTTCTTTCAGTTCCTGCAAGCGTTCCATGCGTCTGCCGGTGATAATGAGATTATATCCCTCCTTGCCCAGAGCCATTGCCGTTGCCCTTCCAATCCCCGACGTTGCGCCGGTGATTAATGCTATTTTATTCATACAATTAAAAATATTAAAGTGAAAGTTCAGATTATTTCCGTCCAAAATCGGCGGGTATTTCTCCCCAGTTTCGAGTATCCCATTTTAGAATGGTGGTTGTATAGGTGTTTTCCGCCAGCCATGCTTCGGCTCTGGCAATCTGCTTGAACATGGCAGCATTATGGGCGGTATGTTTAACGGTACTGCGGCATTTTTTGACGCGCACCCAGCACATTGCCGTAACACTGTCGGAATAGACAGGCATGGTCAGACCTTTCTTTTTAAGGAACGCCAGACCGTGCACAAGCGCCAGAAACTCGCCGACATTATTGGTTGCCTCCTCAAAGAGACCGCTTCGGAACACCTCTTCCCCCGTTGCCGTCCAGACGCCTCGATATTCCATTTTACCCGGATTACCGCTGCTGGCAGCATCCACTGCCAAACTGACCAGCTCCGGCTCGCCGGCATTGCTGTCTCTGCAAGGCTGAACGAAACCTGTTTTGCGGGGGGTATAGCTGTAACATTCCGTTTCAAGGGCTTCAAGCGCTGCCTGTCGTGTAGGGAATGACTTGTAGCGTGCTCCCTCGAATTTATGCACTTGCTTCCGGCACGATTCCCACGTATCAAATACGCCTGTGGCGCGTCCCTTCCACACGGTATAAAACTTGATTTTAATTTTTGGCATAATATATACTGAAAAGAAAGAGCCGGCATAAAAATTTGCCTGCCGATACCTATTTTGTTCCTGTCTTATAATGAAATGCTATTATGGACGGTATATCGCCTGTTGTTACCAGCCATTTAAACGTGCCGTCCGGAGAGAAACAGTAGAGTTTGCCGGACAAAATATAGTTACCAACATCCGTAATAAACACGTTCCCTGTAACGGGATGAATGGCAATTCCGTAGGGAGTCTGGATATTTGCCGCTGTTCCGTCCGTAATAAAACTGTTTGGCAGAACAACATCGTTGCGTGTGTCAATCAGGTTATAGAGATAGGTCAGACCTGTCTCATAGCTACCTTCAGAGCTGATAACGTATGCTGTGTCTCCCTGTATGCACAGGTTGTTGCAGGTTACATCAAGCCGTTTCACCACCTGACGTGTCTCCGTATCCACCACATAAATGCTTGACGGAATGTCAGCATAATTGCCGCGCGACGATACATAGAGCCGTCCGTTGCCAACTGTCCTTACCCGATGCAGATTGATTCCCACCGTAATCTTTTCCTCTTCGCGAAATGTCTCCAAATCAACCACTGAAAGCGTGTTGTCGTACATTGTGGGGTCGTATCCGCCTGAGTTTGCCACGAAGAGTTTACCGTTTACAACAGCCATCTCTTCGGGCTGATAGCCGACAACCACCGTCCGCAGCACGCTTAATGTAGCGGTGTCAATCTCGCTGATATAACCCTGTTGGCTGTTTCCTGTCTCCACGGGGCCGGCAAACGAACTGACATACGCTTTTCCATCATTAAAGACAATGTACCGGCAATTGGGGATGTTGATTTTGCCTATGTGTCCGGCATTGGCAACATTCATCACTTCTATCAGATTCGAGCCGTTGATAACGGCGTAAAGTCGTTGCCCGTACACCTGTAAATCGTTTCCGATATCACCCAGAGACGCAACGAGAGTTGGATTGATTTCGCTGAAAATGTTACGGTGGTACGTGCCGGGCGCTGAGTAGTTGTAATAGTCCAGAGTAGCCTTGTTGCTACCCATAGTTCCCTCGTTAAGAAGGTAAAAACCGGCGACGGCGCTGTTGGTTGTATCGCCAATCTGCGTCTTTGTTGACTCATTTATGGGTAAATCCTTACGGCATCCCGTGCATAGCGCTAATATCAGCGTCAGGCAGTTGATTGTGTTTATGTATTTCATAATACTGTATTTGTTGTTAAAATAAAAATAAATTCAAGGTATAAACTAAAGGGGGCTTCTAAATATAAAATCCTGTTAGGGGCATTAGTGCGTGATAACTTTATTTTTTCCTCAGGGTAAAAGAGAAATTCAATCCTCCTGCAATGCCGTTACGCACCAAAATAGTCCCCTGATGATAGAGAACGGCATTTTTAACAATAGAAAGTCCCAGACCTGTGCCGCCGAGTTTGCGGCTACGTCCGAGATCCACGCGGTAGAAGCGCTCGAAAAGGTGTCCGATATGCTTCTCCGAAACGCCGGCGCCGTTATCACTGAATGAAAAGTGATAGTAGAAACCGTCATTGCGATGACTGATGATAGTAATTGTTACTCCCTCCCCGCCATACGCCAGAGCATTATCCACCAGATTCCTGAAAATGGAATAAAGCAGTAGCTTGTTGCCGACAATCGGCATATCGGCGGGCAACTGTAACACTACCTGTGCCTGTTTCTGTTCGATTTGCAGATGCACATCGTCGAAAACGTCATTAATAATGTCAATCAGGTTACATGGCTGTTTTTCATACAGGTGCGAGGCTTCGTCGAGCTTGTTGAGAATGGAAATATCCTGCAAAAGCGACTGCAAACGTTGTGCCTGCTGGTACGACCGTTCGACAAAAAAATGTTTCCGATCTTCAGCCATCGCCGGATTTTCGAGGATACTCTCCATAAATCCAAGAATACCGGTAACGGGGGTTTTGAGTTCGTGAGAAATGTTTTGCGTGAGCTGTCGCTTGAGGCGCGTCTCGTTTTGTGCCACTGTTTTTGAGAAATGTTTGGAAATAAAATAGAGTAACAGCATCGCCAAAAGCTGTATGCCTCCCATAAAGTAGAGGAACGACAGGTTTGTTCTCAGCGCTTTGCGCAGGCTGACATCGTAAGGTAGCGCTGAGCGAATATAATAGTTTGGGAATCGTTGCGCTACATAGTAATAGTTTGTGCTTGTGGATATTGACTGACGAATATGTTTGCCTACAGGCTCTACTTCCAACATGGCAATTTCGGGACGTGTAAGATGATTTTCGACGGTTCGGTCAGGCAGGGCGGAATCGAAAATCACCTCTCCAAGCGTGTCAATCACCGATATGCGTACTGCCTGCTCCGGCAAAAGCGTTACGAAATAGTGTACCTCATCCCACGAATGTGGCTCCTGTTGCAGAAAATTATGAATTAATGTATTGCAAAAAGTCAGTTGTGCATCAAATAGTTCGGCGCGATAATTTTTTTCATGTCGATACAGGAAAAACGTTATTAACGCTATCAGCGCAAAAAAGACGAGGAAAAAGTAGAAAAAGAAAAAACGGTTGATACTCATAACCACAAAATCTATGGATTTCCTTATTCAAAGGAATATCCGTATCCCAGACGTGTAACAATATTTTTGCCATACCGTCCCACTTTTTTGCGCAAACGGGTGATATTGACATCCACGGTACGGTCGAGCACTATCACCTCGTCAGACCAGATGCGCGTCAGTATCTCTTCCCGCGTAAAAACCCGATTGCGATGTTCAAGAAGAAGTTTGAGAATTTCAAACTCCTTTTTGGTGCACGACACTTCCTCACCGTCAACCACGACTTTTTTTCCGTGTACAAAAAGTTGCAGAGTTTCATACACCAGCGGCTGCTCGTTTGTTTCTGTACGGGTAAGGGCGATTGTCCGTCGTGTAACAGCCTTAACCCGCGCCACTACCTGACGAATGGAAAACGGTTTTGTAATGTAATCATCCGCGCCGAGATTGAAGCCTGTGAGCATATCATTTTCAGTGTCGCGTGCGGTGAGAAACATGATCGGGATGTCAGCAGTAGCGGTTTTTTCTTTCAGCATACGCGCCATTTTAAACCCCGATACATCTCCCATCATCACATCAAGCAACAGTAAATCATAGACAGAGAGGTCGCGAGCAAGCGCCTCTTCTGCCGAATGAGCTACATCTACGATATAACCTTCCATTTCAAGATTAAATTGAAGAATTTCGCACAAATCATCTTCATCATCGACTACTAAAATACGGTTACTGTTCATTGTTGGCTATTTTTTTAGATGTGCAAAGGTAGTTCTTTTAGTTTGTAGTTTGTAGAGTTTAGAGTGTAGTTTTCAGTTTTCAGTTTTCAGAGTGTAGAGTGTAGTTTTTTGCCCGTTAGGGCATAAATATCAAAAGAAAAACAGAACACAGATGACACAGATTTAACAGAAAAACGCAGATTTCTATCTGTGAAAATCGTGTCTAATCTGTGTTATCAGTGTTCAAAAAGAAAAAATCATTATCTTGAGCATCCTGTTAATCCTGTGAAAAATGGAGCTGTTTCAAAAATAATTTAGCCACAAATACACGAAACAACGTTCGGCGTAGCCAATTTACTAAACTCTAAACTCTAAAAAAAATTATTCACCATTCGTTATTCACTAAAAAAAGTGTATCTTTGCACTTCGATTTCATCATTTTCGGTGATACGCATAAATTGTTTTTAAGAATAATCATTAACACCCTTTTCCCCTATGAAGACAAGATATTTTTTAGCAAGCCTCTATCTGGTGTCGGTTCTGTCGATATCGGCGCAGGAGAACAATCTGAAAGCCTATGTTGTAGGCTTTTATAATCTTGAAAATTTGTTTGACACTATTGATTCTCCCGATGTCAATGATGAGGAATACACTCCTGTCAATGGTTGGGGCACCATGAAATACACCAATAAATTGGAACGTATGTCATACGCTATCTCGAAAATGCCGGAGGAATTAGCCATTTTAGGCGTTTCCGAGATTGAAAATCGTCAGGTTTTGGAAGATTTGGCGGCGCAACCTGCCATCAAAGAGCGTAACTTGAAAGTGGTACATTATGACAGTCCCGACCTGCGTGGCGTAGATGTCGGACTGTTTTATGACCCAGCCGTTTTCACTGTTACGAACACGGCGTCATACCGTATCCGAACAACTATTCCGGACTTTATTTCGCGAGACCAACTGGTGGTTACGGGACGTTTAGCTGGTGAAGAGATACACGTTATTGTTCTGCACTGGCCCTCGCGTGGAGGCGGTGAAAACCGTTCAAATCCACGTCGTCGCGATGCCGCTCTGACTACCAGAGCCATTGTAGATTCGCTCTTTTCCGCAGATACGAATGCTAAAATCATTGTGATGGGCGACCTGAACGATGACCCCGTTAACGCCAGCGTAGTGATTCATCTTGGCGCAAAAAACGAAAAAAGCGATATGAAACCGCAACATCTCTATAACCCTTGTTATATCCTTTATAAAAAAGGTATCGGTTCGTTAGGATACAATGATCAGTGGAATCTGTTCGATCAGGTGATGGTCAGCTATGAACTTTTGCCAAAAACCAAAGGTGATTTTGCAACGCTTAAATATGTCAAATCAGAAATTTTTAACAAGGATTTTCTGAAGGCAAGTTCCGGAAAATACAAGGGTTATCCGTTGCGCACTCATGCAGGCGGCGTATGGCTCAACGGTTACAGCGACCATTTTCCAAGTTTGATATGGCTGCTTAAAGAGGAATAACGTTACGTCGGCATACTACGCTCTACACTTCAATAACTCACTTTTAATAAAATATTTCGGAATATTGCCGCTTAGCGCGGTGATGTTCCGTTTTTTTCGGACGTTTCACGTCCGGCTGTCAAGATTTTAATCCTTTGAATTAATCCGATTAATTCGCGCTTTCTGGCATTAATCGTTAAAAAACAATAAAATATTGTACTGTGTATTGCATAGTATTATAAAAACATTTATCTTTGCACCAGCAAACAGACAATCATAAACGGGAAAATACAGGATTCACCATTAAACCATCGTTTTAAGCAGCGAGAGCAGAAATAGAAACTTGTTTTAGCTATGCCGAGTTGCGCAAAACGACTAAATTTATTCAATCATTCTATGGCTATTCACACGGAAAATATTAAAGCGCAAATGCGTAAAGGGTTCTTGGAGTATTGCATATTACTTATCATAAGCAAAGAAGCATCGTATGCGCCCGACATCATACGCAATCTAAAAAAAGGACATCTAATTGTTATGGAAGGTACGCTCTATCCATTGCTAACACGGCTGAAAAACAATGGCTTGTTGGATTACAGTTGGGCAGAATCCAATCAGGGACCCCCACGAAAATATTATGAACTCACCGAGCGTGGACGTCTCTTTTTGTATGATCTCGAAGAGGCATGGCAGGAAATCAGACATGGCATTGATGTCATAAAAGAAGAATTATCATCAGAAAGTAACTTATACAACTAAATTTACCGGATTTATGAAAAAGACCGTAACTGTCAACTTAAGTGGTATCGTCTTCCATATTGATGAAGATGCTTGCCAGAATCTGCAAAACTATCTGGACGAAATCAGCAAACATTTTTTCTCAGAAGATGAAAAAGAGATTATGCGCGACATTGAAGCACGTATTGCAGAGTTGTTTACCGAAAAACTGCGTGGCAACAAAACCGTTGTGGAAATTGGCGATGTCGAGGAGATAATCGCTGTTTTAGGGCATCCCAACGAATTTGACCGCGACAGTGAGCCTGCCGATACGTCTAATACGTCCAACGCAACATCCAAAGAAACTTCCAAAAATACTGAGGAGGGCAAACGTACACACAGACGCTTCTATCGCAACACTGACAATGCGCTGATAGGTGGCGTCTGCGCCGGTATTGCCGCCTATTTCGGGTGGGATACAGCCGTTGTGCGCATTATTTTTGCGCTGTTGCTTTTAGCAAGTCAGGGATGGCTCATTACACTCTATATCATTATATGGATTGTAACGCCAAACGCCTGCACTGCCGCTCAGAAACTCGAAATGAGAGGTATAGACGCCACCATTGAAAATATTAAGAATTATATGGAATCCGAAGCCTTTAAAGAATCTGCCGGTGAAATAGGAAACAGCCTTTTAAGAGTTATGCGCACAATAGCCAAAGTGGGCTTTATCATTATCGGCGTTTTTTTCTGTTGCACGCTTATAGCGGTGGTTTTTGCCGTATTTATGGCATTAACAGGCGCTTTAATCGGTATTCCCGAACTGATATGGATGGATACATTACACTTTGGACACCTCTCCGTGCCGGTTGAAACATTGCCGGTTTCCGAACTGATAGCGCTTCTTATTGCCACACTGCTGCTGGTACTCTGTCCCATTATCGGTATGGCGCGGATTGTGATTCGTTTGTGGAAAGGGAAAAAAGTATCGCGTAACGGGCGCAGAGCAGGCTGGCTGCTGCTTATCCTGTGGCTTATCAGCTGGGTAACGCTGCTGATTGTTGGTATCAGGATGTTCTTTTGGGGGGGCGTAGATGTTCAAAGCTATATGGAACTTTCTACTTTCAACGACCATTACGTCAAAACTGCCGAGACACGTTCCTGTACCGGCTTTCATTCCATTTATGTAACGGATGCTGTTGACGTAACGCTTGCACAAACCGACTCCACGCGCGTGGAGGTTTCGGCAAGAGAAAAAGACCTGAGCGCTGTAAAAGTTTACGTGAAAGACAGCGTGCTTCATATAAAAAGTGATGATTTTAAACACCGGAAATACGTTCACGTGTACGTTTCCATGCCTGAGATTCGTGCTATTTCCGTCAGGAATGCAAGCCGCCTGACAACTCCCGATACACTGCGCGTTGCAGACAATCTGGCTGTCAAGGTTCGGGAGGCAAGCAAAGTTTCTCTCATTCTGAATACCG